>DATFPL010000093.1:0-53617 GCA_035264845.1 Candidatus Limnocylindrales bacterium
CTCGGCAAGAAGGTCGTCCTGGTGGACGCGTCGTTCCAGTTCGGCGACGTCGGCGTCCTGCTGAACCTGAACCCGAAGAACAAGTCGATCGCGGACCTCGGGCCGGAGCTCGAGCAGGGCGAGCCGGAGTCGCTCGACACCTTCGTCATCAACCACTCGTCCGGCATCCGCGTGCTGCTCGCGCCGCCGTCGCCGGAGATGGCTGAGCTCGTCACCACATCCGGTGTAAAGCGGATCCTCGACGCGCTTCGCCGGCAGCACGACCTCGTCATCGTCGACTGCACCTCGTGGTTCAACGACACAACGCTCGCGATCCTCGACATGGCCGACGTCATCCTGACCATGCTGAGCCTCGAGATCACCAGCATCAAGAACATGCGCCTCTTCCTCGAGGTCGCCGACCAGCTCGGCTATGAGCAGGGGAAGGTGAGGCTCGTCCTCAACCGGGCCGATTCCACGCTTGGCATCCGGGTCCAGGATGTCGAGCACTCGATCGGGCGCAAGGTCGACCACACGATCGTGAGCGACGGCCGAAGCGTTGTGTACGCCCTCAACAGGGGCGTACCGTTCTTCCTCAGCAATCGCGAGGCGCAGGTGTCGCAGGACGTCATGCGGCTCGCGTCGGCGATTGCCGGCGAGCCGGTAGTGGCCCCGGTCGTGGAAGAGCCGAAAACGGCACAGCGCAAGTCCTTGTTCGCGTGGCGATGATCGACGTGGTGACAGCAGGCCCGGCGGGCCCAGAAGGGGTGTAAGCGATGTCCCTGCTCAAGCGAATCGAAAGCGCCCGTCCGGGCGCGGGGCCGGCCGGCTCGCCGGGTCCCGCGACGCCGGGCGGGACCGGTGGCCCGCCTGCCGTGCCGGGAGGTCCGCCTGCGCCCCGCCTGATGACCCAGGGCCCGGTCCGTGAGTCGTTCCGCGACGTCAAGTTCCGGATCCAGAGCCGTGTCATCCAGGATCTCGACCCGAAGCTCGATCTGTCGAATCAGGTCGAGGTCCGGCGTCAGATCGAGGAGATCTTCGGCAAGGTCATCGACGAGGAAGGCCTCGCCCTGACGCGCGCCGAGCGCGTCCGGATGCTCGAGCAGATCACCGACGAGATCATCGGCCTCGGACCGTTGGAGCCCCTCCTCCGGGACGAGTCCGTGTCGGAAGTCATGGTCAATGGCCCGCGCCAGGTCTATATCGAGCGCGCGGGCAAGCTCGAGCTGACGAACGTCGTTTTCCAGAACGACGACCACGTGATGAGGATCATCGATCGGATCATCGCCCCGATCGGCCGCCGCGTGGACGAGTCGAGCCCGATGGTCGATGCCCGCCTGACCGACGGCTCGCGCGTCAACGCGATCATCCCGCCACTGTCGCTCGTCGGCCCGGTCATCACGATCCGGAAGTTCGCCGCCTCGCCGTTCACCGTCGACGACCTCGTCCGCTTCGGTACTGCGACGCCGGACATGTTCGACTTCCTCCGCGCCTGCGTCGAGGCGCGCCTGAACATCTTCGTCTCCGGCGGCACGGGCTCCGGCAAGACGACGACTCTCAACGTGCTGTCGTCGTTCATCCCGAACGACGAGCGGATCGTGACGATCGAGGATGCCGCGGAGCTCCAGCTTCGGCAGGAGCACGTCGTGACGCTCGAGTCCCGCCCGCCCAACATCGAAGGCAAGGGTGCCATCCCGATCCGGGAGCTCGTCCGGAACGCCCTCCGGATGCGCCCCGACCGGATTATCGTCGGGGAGTGCCGTTCCGGCGAGGCGCTCGACATGCTCCAGGCCATGAACACGGGGCACGATGGCTCGATGTCGACGGGCCACGCCAACTCACCGCGCGACATGCTGTCGCGGCTCGAGACGATGGTCCTCATGGCCGGCGTCGACCTCCCGGTCCGCGCCATTCGCGAGCAGATCGCCTCGGCGGTCGACCTCATCGTCCACCAGAGCCGTCTGAAGGACGGCACCCGGAAGATCACCCATATCACCGAAGTGCAGGGCATGGAAGGTGACGTCATCGTCATGCAGGACGTCTTCGTCTTCGAGCAGACTGGCGTCGTCGAAGGCAAGATCCAGGGCCGTCTGAAGCCGACGGGCATCCGGCCGAAGTTCGTCGAGAAGTTCGAGGTCATGGGCATTCACATGGCAGCGAACATCTTCGGCTTCTCGTACTGAGCGGGGAGGGTCAGCGCTCGTGGACACCATGACGATCGCGGTCGCGGGAGCCGCCGCGCTGGCGATCCTGCTGATCGCGGCCGGCATCGCCACGTCCGGCGGCGGCTCCGGGATCAGCACCCGCCTCGAGCGCTATGCCTCGGGCCGGACGGACCCGAAGAACGCCGGCGCCCAGGGCCTCTCGGAGATGATCGCCCAGAGCGCGACCCTCAATCAATTCAACCGCGTCGTCGAGGCGCGCGACTTCGGGGCCAACCTCGCGCGCGAGATCGCGCGCGCGGACCTGAAGCTCAAGGTCAGCGAGTACCTTGCCATCTGGGCCGGCGCAATCGTCGGCATCCCCATCCTTTTCGTCCTGCTCAGCGTGGCGCTCCCTGCGCTTCGAAGCCCGGTCGCGCTGCTCGTCGGCGCACTCGTCGGCTTCTTCCTGCCACGGCTGTGGCTGGGTCGCCGCAAGGGCGGGCGCCTCAACCAGTTCAACAAGCAGCTGCCGGATACGATCACCCTCATCGCCAACGCGCTCCGCGCCGGGTCGTCGTTCCTCCAGGCGATCGAGCTGGTCGTCCGGGAGTCGCGGCCGCCCGTTTCGACGGAGTTCGGCCGCGTCATCCGCGAGGTCAACCTCGGCCTGCCGTTCGAGCAGGCGCTCGAGAACATGGTCCGCCGGGTCAAGTCGGACGACCTCGAGCTGATGGCGACGGCCATCTCGATCCAGCACACCGTCGGTGGGAACCTCGCCGAGATTCTCGACTCGATCGCGTACACGATTCGCGAGCGCGTCCGGATCAAGGGCGAGATTCGGACCCTGACGGCGCAGCAGCGGCTGTCGGGCTACGTCGTCGGCTTCCTGCCGATCGCGCTCGCCGGCTTCATCTTCCTCGCCGCGCCCAAGTTCTTCGACCCGATGTTCTCGAAGCCGCCCGAGGTTCTCGGGCTGCCGGCCGGCATGATCATCATGGCCTTCGGGGGATTCATGATGTTCATCGGCTTCATGCTCATCCGCAAGATCGTCGACATCGAGGTCTGACCGATGCCCGCCATCCTTCCGATCATCATCGCGGCTGTCGCCGCGCTGGCGATCCTCCTGATTTTCATGGGGCTCGCCGGCAGCGCGCCCGTCGATCCCGTCCAGGCACGGCTGACGCAGCTCGGGACGATGCAGGCGAAGAATCTTGAGGAGCTGGAGCTTCAGCAGCCGTTCCTCGAGCGGACGCTGCGCCCGCTCGCCGCGCGCCTGTCGGGGACCGTCGCGCGCGTCACGAGCCAATCGTTCTCGGAACGCACAGAGAAGCGGCTCGCCCTCGCCGGGCATCCCGGCAACCTCCGGGTCGGTGACTGGCTCGGGATCAAGGCAATCGCCGCGATCGTGGGCGCCATCCTCTTCTTCGTCATCGCGGCGCTGGTGCTGAAGAACTTTGTCGCCGGCGTCCTCCTGACGCCGGTCGGCCTGCTGATGGGCTACACCGTTCCGGAGTTCTGGCTGGGTGGCCGGTGCCGAAAGCGGCAGCACGCGATCCTGCTGCAGATCCCGGACGCCCTCGACCTCCTCACGATCTCCGTTCGCGCCGGCCTCGGCTTCGATGGCGCGCTCGGCAAGGTCGTCGAAAAGCTGCAGGGGCCGCTGACCGACGAGTTCCGTCGTGCGCTGGCCGAGATCCGCGTGGGCAAGGCGCGCCGCGAGTCCCTGAGGGACATCGTCCCGAGGACCGAGGTCCAGGCCCTCACGAACTTCATCGGCGCGATCATCCAGGCCGAGCAGCTCGGCGTCTCGATTTCGAAGGTCCTCCAGGTCCAGTCCGAGCAGCTGCGGATCGAGCGGCGGCAACGCGCGGAGGAGCAGGCGGCGAAGGCTCCGATCAAGATGCTGTTCCCGCTCGTCGGGTGCATCTTCCCGTCGCTGTTCATCGTCATTTTGGGACCGGCGGTCATCCTGATCGTCCAGAACCTCAGCACGTCGGTGTAGCCGCGGGCCGCGCGAGCGGCCCCACGCTCCCGGTGAGCACCCATGTCTGAGCTTCTTGTCGCGCGCAACGTCACGCGGGGCCGCGTCGTCGCCTCGCGCATCGAGACGGCGGCAGGGCTGTGGGGCAAGTTCGTGGGACTCATGGGTCGCCGGACGCTGCCCGCGGGCGACGGGCTGTGGCTGCCCGACAGCAACGGCATCCACATGATGTTCATGCGGTTCCCGATCGACGCGATCTTCCTCGGCGACCCGGACGCCGCAGGCGAGCGCCGCGTGCTGTCGGTGCACGCTGCGCTACCGGCGTGGCGCGGAATCGTGCCGCTGGTGCGCGGTGCGAAGGGCGTCATCGAGCTCCCGGCCGGAACGGCTGCCGAGACACTGACGTCCGTCGGCGACAGGATCCTTTTCGAACCCGCCGCCTGAGCTGCGCGCCACGTCGCGCGTCCGCGAGGTAAGCGGCACGTAACGAGCCGTGCAGCGCCGCGCGCGATCCTGTCGAAATGGCTGCCCCAATTGTTGCGCGCGCCTTCGGCCGCGCTCTCGACCTCGCCCTCCCAGCTCGTTGTGCCGGGTGCGGCCGCGAAGGCGAACCGATCTGCGGCGCCTGCCAACCCGATCTCGACGCTCGCCTCGACCAGCCCCCTGGCGTCGGCATCGGGCTCCCGGCGGACCTCCCGGCGCCGCTCCTCCAGCTCGATTGGTGCGCGGCGTACACCGGAACGATCCGCCGCGCCCTCCACGAATTGAAATATGCGGGGGAGCAACGGCTGGCGGAGCCGCTCGGGCGGGCGATCGCGCGGCGGTGGGCGCGCGTCTCGGCCGGAGGAGACGTGGTGGTGCCGGTCCCCGTCCATCCCGACCGGCTGCGCCGACGCGGTTACGACCAGGCCGCCCTGCTCGCCGCTGTCGCGGCGCGCGACCTCGGACTCCCCATGGCGCCCATCCTCGAGCGCAGGCGATCGACCATCGCGCAGTTCGAGCTGGATCGCGCGACACGCGCCACGAACGTCACCGGCGCGTTCCGCGTGAGACCCATGCCGGAGCGATGGCGCGGCGAGGAGGCACCGCTCGAGGGCCGCTGGATCGTGCTCGTCGACGACGTGGTGACGACAGGCGCGACCTTGGCGGCCTGCGCGGTGCCGCTGCTCGCCGCAGGTGCGATGGCTGTCTCCGCCGTCACCGTCGCGCGCGAACGTTGAGCGTCGAGTGCGCTGCCTATACTCGCCATGAGGTGCCGGCGACCATCCTCGAGGCCGGGAGGCGAGCGGAGGAGGACGCGATCGCGCGGATGGAGGAGCTGGGGCACACGTTCTACGTCTTCGTCGATCGGAGACGGAGCGGATTCCGATCGTCTATCGCCGCTCGGACGGCGATTACGGCGTGATCGAGCCGATGGTCGGTGGCGGGTACTCGGCCGCGCGACGATAGACGCCGCCGTCGCGGGTCAGATAGCCGCTTTCGATCAGGTACCGCCGCAGGGACGCGACGTCCGCGTGGTAGAGCGCGAGGCGCTGGTTGACCTCCTTCTCCGGGTAGTCGCGATCCTCCACGAAGCACCGATCGAGGAGGAATCGCAGGACGACGTGGCGCTTCTTCTCCTGGGCCGGGATCGACGACAGTCGCCCATCGACGAGGAAGGCGCGCAGGACCTTCGCGTCGTACGCCGGGAGCGCCTGGCCGTCCGGTCCCGGGAGCGTCACGGCGTCGTCCTCGCCCGCATGCTCGAGGTCGTCCAACTGGCGCCCGAGCCGTTGGAGTGCGTCGAGCCGGAGCGTGTACTCCATGTACGGATGGCTCGCTCGCGCGTCGACGAGTCCTGCTGCGCGGAGCCGCTTGAGGTGATGTACTACCGTGCCGGCCGAGAGGTCGAGGGCGGCGGCGAGCTCCTCGACCGCGTACGCGCGCGCCGCGAGAAGCCCGACGATTCGAAGCCGCGATGCATCCGAGAGCGCCTTGAGCGTCGCCAGCAGCGCGCGGTCCATACGGGGAACGATGGACGACGATTTGATCGATGTCAAATCGTCGCGCGCTCGGCTACCATGGCCACGATGCTCCCCGACGGCCGCCGGCTCGGTCCCCATATGCCCGTCGGCACCGGCATGGTCAAGGCTGTCGACCGCGCGAAAGCGATCGGCGCGACGACGATCCAGATCTTCGGCGACAACCCGACCGCATGGAAACGACGCGCGGGACCGCCGGCGGAGCAGGCAGCGTTCCGCGAGCGGCTCAGTGCCTACGGCATCGGACCCGTCGCGATCCACGCTGCCTATCTCGTCAACCTCGCGGGGAACGACGCGCAGTTCTTCGCCAGCTCAGTCGAGGTCCTCGCGCAGGAGCTGCGGACGGCGCCCGGATTCGGCGCGCGGTTCGTGAACGTCCATACCGGCTCGCACCGCGGCACGAGCGTCGATGCCGGGGTCGAACGCCTCGCGAGCGGCGTGGCCGCGACGCTTGCGGAAGTGCCCGACGGCCCGGACGCTCCGGTTCTCGTCCTTGAGAACTCCGCCGGCGGCGGCTTCCCCGTGGGCGTCACGGTAGAGGAGCTCGCCGACATCGCCGACGCGGTCGCCGCCAGGGGCGTCGACGAGCGGCGGGTCTCGTTCTGCCTCGACACGTCGCATCTCTGGTCGGCCGGGTACTGCCTCGCGGATCCCGTCGAGACCGATGCGTTGCTCGACCGCTTCGATCGCCTCGTCGGGCTCCGCCGGCTGGCGATGATCCACCTGAACGATTCGAAGAGCACCATCGGCTCGCGCCTCGATCGCCACGAGCACATCGGGGCGGGTTCGATCGGCGAGACGGGAATGGCCCACATCATCACCCACCCGCGACTCGCCCACGCCGCGTACTACCTCGAGACACCGGGGATGGAGGAGGGCTACGACGCCGTCAACGTCGCGCGGGCGCACGATCTCGCGGCGGGGCGGCCGCTCGCGCCACTGCCGCCCGAGGCGTTCGCGCTCCCCAGCCGGTCCCGGTCGGCGAAGTCGGCGGCGCCGGCGTGACGGCACCGACGCGTGACGTGGCGCGCGGGGCGAGTGCCGAAACGGCCGCGGAGGCGCCCGTCGCCGCGCGCGTCAATGCGAGGAGCCGGGCGCGCATCGACGTGCGTGAGCTCGTCGGGCTCGCCGGCCTGCTCGTCGTCGCCGCGCTTCTGCGGTTCGTCGACCTCCCGTCGCGGGGGGCATGGGACGCCGACCAGGGCCACGACATGCTCGTTCTCCAGGCGCTCGTCCGTGACGGGGTCGTGCCGCTGCTTGGCCCACCGACGTCGATCGGCGACTTCCACCACGGCGTCCTCTACTACTACGTGCTGGCGCCGTTCGCCGCGATCTTCGGCGCGGATCCGCTCGCGGTCGTGGCCGCGATCGCCGTCGCGGGAGTGGCCGCGGTCGCAGTCACGTGGTGGATCGCCCGCGAGATCGGCGGCGCCGTCGCCGCGTTCGTCGCCGCGGCGCTGATGGCAGTGTCCGCGGCCGCGGTCGAAGAGTCGACCTTCATCTGGAACCCCAACCTCATCGCGCTTTCGAGTGCCGTCCTTGTCGCGGCCGCGTGGCGAGCGTGGACGACGGGTCGCGCCCGGTGGTGGATCGTCGCCGCGGTCGCGCAGGCCGTGACGATGCACTGCCATGTGCTGGGCTGCGTGCTCCTCGTGCCGCTCGTCGTCCTTGTCCTCGCCGACGTCCGACGTCGACCGGCCGGTTCCCGTGCGCCTCTCGTCCGCGCCGCCATCGCGGGCGCGGCCCTGATCGTTCTCAGCTACGTGCCGCTCGCGACCTATGAGCTCACGCACGGATTCCCGGAGACCCACGCGGCCGCCGCGTTCGTCGCCGGGGGCGGCGACCCGAGCGCCGCGTCGCCGCCCCTGCGGCTCCTCATCGTCGCGCTCCGGATCGTGGCCTGGCCCCTGACCGGGCTGATCACCGATGCTCCCGTCGCCGCGCTGCTCGCCGTGGCCGGAGTGATCGCGATCATCGTCTGGCGGAGCGGATCGCGTCACGGCCGCGAGCGCGTCGCCGTCCGGGCGTTCGCCGCGACGCTCGCGTGGTGCGCTGTCGCGCTCGCGCTCGGCGCGTCAAGCCTTGCGACGGTGGTCAAGGGCCTGCCGAACGATCACTATCACGCGTTCCTCGACCCGATCGTGTTCGTCATCGCAGGGCTCGGCGCCGCCGCCCTGTGGCGACTGCGACAGCCGGCGGGACCCGCGATCGCGACCGCGGCCGTTGCTGTCGTCGTCGCGTTCAACGTCGCGATCCGGCCACCCGCGGTCGCGCCGGACGGGGGCTGGCCGGCCGCACGCGACGCCGCGACGCGGATCCTCGCCACAGTCGGCGACCGCGACTACATCGTTGTCGGCGTCCCGGCATTCAAGTCCGCCGACGCCTACGGCTTCCCGCTGGATCACGCAGGCCGTCCACCGGTCCGACTGACGGACGCGATGGGATACACCGGGGCCGTCGTTGTCGTGTGCGACCGGCTCTTCGAGGAGGCAGTGGGGACGCCGTGCGGCGGGCCCTCCGAGGACGCGACCGCCGCGCAGCTGAAGACCGCGGCGACGCTCGCGGCGCGTTTCGACGCCTCCGCCAGGACGACGGTCTCGATCTACCGCTGAATCGCGAACGCCGGCCCGGAGAGGCCGGCGTTCGCTGTCCCCGAGACCCGGATGTGGAGGGCATCCGGGTCGTGCCCTGGTATGCGGCTAGAAGCGGCCGGGCGGCCTCGATGACGGTCGTGCGACGGGGCGTGCGCTTCGGATCCCGGGTGCGGCCGAGACGCCCGCGACGACCGGGCTGGCGGAACCGTTGGCGCCGCGGCTGACGGCGCGCTCGGGCGCGCGTTCCGGCGCGCTCGGCTCGGATGCCTGGAAGGCGCGGCCGAAGCGGCGCATCCGGACGGCGAGGTAGTACTCCATGATCTGACGGACCTGCGGCTCGCTCAGGAGGTCGTCCGACCTGAGGGCGTATTCGACGCGGGCGGTCGGGTTCGTGGCACCGGCCGCGACCAGGCCGAGGTACTGGGGGGTGTCTGCGTCGTCACGGAGCTCGCGCAGCCCGCGCGCCAGCTTCGTCGCCGTGCCGAGCGACGGCATGCGGTCGCCGCGGATGAGCCGGGAGATGGTCGAGTGGTCGACGCCCGACTGCTGCGCGAGCTGGCGCTGCGACATCTTCTTGGCCTTGAGCTGGGCTCGAAGCCACTCGTTGAACGCTCGACCGTTCTGGCTGGTCATGTGTTGGTTGGGCCGCTCCGTGACGGGCAGCAGGCTCTGCCGCGCTGTCGAAACTATCCTTTGGGCCCTCTGGCGCCTGTATCACCCGTTCGTACCGCCGGGCTCTACGAGGGCTCACCGGCCCCCGGTCGGTGGGGTGGAGTCGATGCCGGTCAGGGCGGGAACGCCGAGGAGGAACGCCGGTCGGGCGGTAGTACGGCCGGCCGGCCGTACGGGCCGTCGGTCCCGAAGCCGGGCGCGGTGCCCGGGTCAGGCGACCGCAGTCGGCTCGGCGTCCGCCTCGTCGACGCCGGCCCCACGTCGCTTGCTCGACAGCGCGTAGGCGATCGACCCGAGGACGATGATCGACAGGACGCTGATCGCGCGGTCCACGAGCGCGATCGTGGCGGCCTCGGTCTGCGGGATCCCGTACGCGACGGTGAGGACGCCGACGACGCCCGCCTCGACAATCCCGAGCCCTGCCGGGCTGAGCGGCACGGCCGTCAGGAGGGACCCGATCAAGGCGACGAAGAACGCCCCGGAAATCCCCAGGCTCACGCCGGGAAGGTTCAGGGCCTGGACCACCAGGTACAGCCGCATCGCCTCCGTCGCCCAGATGAACCCCGTCACGACGATGAGCAACGGCAGCGCGCGGATCCCGACGGCTCCGAACACGCCCTCCTCGAACCGGTCGTAATACTCGAGGATGCGGTGCGGAACGGGCAGCCGGACGAGGATCCGGCGCCCGAAGTTGCGCATCGTCAGGAGCCCGGCGGCAAGGACGACGACGACGCCGACCCCGATCGCGAACACGATCTGGATCTGCGTCGGGAGCCCACTCCTGAAGCTCCAGTACCCGGCCGCGAGGCCCAGGACGGAGATCGCGAACAGGTCGAGAATGCGCTCGATGAAGACGGTCCCGAAGGTCCGACTGAGCGAGACTGGGCTGTTGATCTTGAGCAGCCACGCGCGGTAGAGGTCGCCCAGCTTCGCCGGAACGAGGCAGTTCACCAGCCACGACAGGAAGATGATCTCCGTCGCGTCCCGGACACCGAGCCGGAAGCCCGTCCCCCGGATGAGGAGCGCCCAGCGGAAGCCACGGAGCGGGAAGCCGAGGTAGAAGATGACGAACGCCGCCAGCAGGAGGGCCGGGTTCGCGGCGAGGACGAGGCCAGGGATTCGTTGAAGCTGGAAGCCCGGCAGGTTGATGAGCACCAGCACGAGGATCACCAGCGGGACGACAAGCGAGGCGATCGTCCGCGGCTGACGGAGCCGCGCGGAGAGAGACAGCTGCTCCGCCGTCACCTCCCGATCGTCGGAGGCGGCGGCGGGTCCGGATGGCCGGTCTCGGCCCTCCGTCATCGCCGCGGTCCTGTGTTCGCCGCCGGCGGCGCGGCGGGCTGGATGCGGCCGTTGCCGCGGGCACGCTGGACGACCTTGGCGACCGGCGTGAGCGCTCGCACGACGAACGAGGCGCGACCCGGGATCACGTCGACGGAGCGAAGCGCCGCCTTGAGCCCATCCGACGTGGACGGATCGCCGTCCACGGCGACATAGGCGACCCCGACTTCGAGCACCGAATGCGCGTCGCTGACGGCGACCCCGGGCAGCCCATGAGTGCGCGCGAACTCGGCCGCCAGGTCGTTGCCACCGCCGACGACCCGGGCGTTGTGGACTTCGACCCAGTCAACGAGGGGCCCGATGGCCGCCATCCGGGCGTCCCGCAGGAGCGATCCCCTGAACCGGTCGAACGGGTGCGGGATCCCGACGAGCCCGCCCTGTTCGTGGACGGCCTCGATCGCGTCCATCGCCGAGAGGCCCGGCGGGACGGCACTGTCGAGGAAGACGCCGATGAGATCGCCGTCGGCAGTTCGGATCTCCTCGCCGATGATGACCGCCAGCCCGGCCGGCGCGACCTCGCGCGCCTCGAGAGCGCCGTCGATTCGGTCGTGGTCGGTGATGGCGAGGTGCGTGATCCCCCGCTCGGCAGCGGCGCGGACGACAGACGCCGGCGCCGCGAGGCAGTCGAAACTGGCCCGCGTGTGGCAGTGGAGGTCGAGAAACGACCTCCGGGCGGCGGTCATGCCGCGGTCAGACCGCCTGCACGAGCGACTTCTTGAAGAAGTCGAAGTGCTCGAGCGCCAACCCCGTCCCGAGCGCGACGCAGTTGAGCGAGTTTTCGGCGACGTGGCACGGGACGCCCGTGACCTGGGTCAGGAGCTTGTCGATGTTCCGCAGCAGCGCGCCACCGCCGGACATGACCATGCCCTTGTCGATGATGTCGCTCGACAGCTCCGGCGGCGTCTGCTCGAGGACCATCCGCACTGCGGCGACCAGCTGCTGCAGCGGCGCCTCGATGGCCTCCATGACCTCGGAGCTCGTGATCGGGATCGTCCGGGGGAGGCCCGCGATCAGATCGCGGCCGCGGACTTCCATCGACAGCTCGTGCTCGAGTGGCAGCGCCGTGCCGATCTGGATCTTGACCTCTTCCGCGGTCCGCTCACCGACCATAAGGTTGTATTTCTTGCGAATGTATGTCGCGATCGACTCATCGAACTTGTTGCCGCCGACGCGGAGCGAGGTCGAGACGACGATGCCGCCGAGGGCGATGACGGCGATCTCGCTCGTCCCGCCACCGATATCGATGACCATGTTCCCCGACGGTCCGCTGATCGGAACATTCGCACCGATCGCGGCGGCCAGCGGCTCCTCGATCAGGTACGCCTCCTTCGCGCCCGCCTTGAGGGCCGCGTCGCGGACGGCGCGCTTCTCGACCGTCGTGACACCGGCGGGGACGCTGATCATCACCTCCGGCTTCGACAGGTTCATCCGGCCCTTCGTCGCCTTGCCGATGAAGAACCGAAGCATCGCTTCCGTGATGACGTAGTCGGCGATGACGCCGTCCTTCATCGGGCGGATGGCCTGGATGTTGCCGGGCGTTCGGCCGATCATCTCGCGGGCTTCCTCGCCGACGGCGACGATCCGGTTGTCGTCGCTGACCGCGACGACCGACGGCTCCTGGATGACGATGCCCTTGCCCTTGACGTAGACGAGGACATTGGCCGTCCCCAGGTCGATGCCGATCTTCATCAGGTCGTGGCCTGCTCCCCTTCTGCGAGACGCTCGATCCTGGCGCCGAGGTCGAGAAACTTCCGTTCGATGTTCTCATACCCCCGGTGCACGTGGTGGGCCCCATGGATCGTCGTCGTCCCAGTCGCCGCGAGTGCGGCGAGGATCAGCGAGGCGCCGGCGCGCAGGTCGCCGATCTCGACCTCCGCGCCGTGGAGGCTCGCGGGGCCGGAGATGCGCGCGTGGTGCGAGTCGAGAATCCTCACCTGGGCACCCATCCGGCGCAGCTCGGCGAGCCACTCGAGGCGATCCTCGAAGATCGACTCGTGGACGGTCGAGCTCCCGGCCGCCTGGGTCAGCAGGACGCATGTCGGCGGCTGGAGGTCCGTGGCAAGGCCCGGGTACGGCGCGGTCTCGATATCGCAGGGCTTGAACGCACCTGGCCCGACGGCCGTCGCGTCGACGTCGATGCGGTCCTTGCCGCACGTCACGGCGACGCCGGTGTTGTCGAGGACCTCGAGGAACGACCCGAGGTGGTCCCCGGCCGCGCCGTCGAGCCGCATCTGTCCCCCCGTGACCGCGGCCGCGACGACGAACGTGCCTGTCTCGATCCGGTCGGGGATGACGCGGTGCTCCGCACCTCGGAGGCGGCGCTTGCCGTCGATCTCGATCGTGTCGGAATACGTCCGCTCGATGACCGCGCCCATCTTCTGGAGGAACGCGATGAGGTCGTCGACCTCCGGCTCCTGCGCCGCGGGACGGATGACGGTGTGCCCCTCGGCGAGGGTCGCCGCGAGCATCGCGTTCTCGGTCCCCATAACGGAGACGATCGGGAAGCGGATCTCCGTGCCGCGCAGGCGGCCGGGTGCTGTCGCGAAGTAGTAGCCGTTGCGGTAGTCGATCTGCGCACCGAGCGCGCGCATCGCGTCGACGTGGAGGTCGACCGGTCGACGGCCGATCCGGTCGCCACCGGGGTTGCTGATGATGACCCGGCCGAACCGCGCGAGCAGCGGCCCGAGAAGCATGAAGCTCGCGCGCATCTTGGCGGCCGCCTCGAGCGGCACGAAGAGCCATTCGACGTCGCCCGAAGCGACCTCGTACACGCTCGGCTGCGGATGGTCGACGACGACCCCCAGGTCGCGAAGGGTCTCCGCCATGACGCGGACGTCCTCGATCTCCGGGACGTTCGTGAACCGGCAGCGTTCACCGGTCAGCGTCGCGGCCGCGAGCATCTTCAGCGCGGCGTTCTTCGCCCCGCTGATGCGCACGCTGCCATTGAGCTGCCGCCCGCCCTCGATCCGAAAGACCTCGCGTGCCACGGGCTCCGGTTGATACTCCCAATGGAACGGTCGCGCGTCAGCCATCAATGGCCACGTCGAACTGCCACCCTCGACGGGTTACGGCCAACTCGCTCTCCGAAGGCCGAGGCGACGCCCCTGCGAGCCATCGGCGGGAGGATCCTGGCGTCAGCCATCAGCCGCGGTGCCGCGGTCCCTCGCGATGACGGCGCTCGGCGACGCGGATCCTGAGCAGCGCCTGCTGGAGCGCCGCGCGCGCGGCCGCCAGGTCGGCGCCTTCGTGGTAGCCCGTCTCGATCGCGCGCTCGGCCTCGCGCCGAGCCTCCTGGGCGCGCTCGAGGTCGATCTCGGACGCCATGTCCGCCGTCTCGGCCATCACGACGACCTTGTCCGGCCGGACCTGGACGAAGCCGCCCGCGATGGCGAACAGCTCCTCCGATCCGCCCTTCCGGATCCGCAGCTCGCCGATGCCGAGCATCGACACGAGCGGCGCGTGGTTCGGCAGGATGCCGAGCTCGCCTTCGCTCCCCGGGACCTGGACCGAATCGACGTCGTCCTCGAACGCGAGGCGCTCGGGGGTGACGATCTCGAGCCGCAGCGGCATCGGTCTAGCCCTGCAGCTTCTCGGCGTTCTTGCGGACGTCGTCGATCGTGCCGGCGAGGAAGAACGCCTGCTCTGGCAGCGTGTCCGCCTTGCCCTCGAGGACTTCCTTGAACGACGCGATCGTGTCGTTGATCGGGACGTAGACCCCCGGGCGGCCGGTGAACACCTCGCCGACGAAGAACGGCTGGCTCATGAATCGCTGGAGGCGGCGCGCGCGGTTGACCGTCGCCTTGTCGTCCTCCGACAGCTCGTCAACCCCGAGGATTGCAATGATGTCCTGGAGGTCCGTGTACCGCTGGAGGACGCGCTTCGTCTCCTGGGCGACGTTGTAGTGGTCCTCACCGACGACGAGCGGATCAAGGACCCGCGAGGTCGAGGTCAGCGGGTCGACCGCCGGGTAGATCCCGAGCTCGGCGATCGAACGCTCGAGCCGGATCGTCGAGTCGAGGTGGGCGAACGTCGTCGCGGGCGCCGGGTCGGTGTAGTCGTCGGCGGGGACGAAGACGGCCTGGAGGGACGTGATCGAGCCCTTCTTTGTGGAGGTGATGCGCTCCTGGAGCTGGGCCATCTCCGTCGCCAGATTCGGCTGGTAGCCGACCGCCGACGGCATCCGCCCGAGGAGCGCGGACACCTCGGAGCCCGCCTGGGTGAAGCGGAAGATGTTGTCGATGAACAGGAGGACGTCGCGGCCCTCCTCGTCGCGGAAGTACTCGGCCATCGTCAGGCCGGTCAGCCCGACCCGCTGCCGCGCGCCGGGTGGCTCGTTCATCTGGCCGAACACGAACGCCGTCTTCTCGATGACGCCCGACTCGGTCATCTCGTGGATGAGGTCGTTGCCCTCGCGGGAGCGCTCGCCGACGCCGGCGAAGACGGACACGCCGGCGTGCTCCTGCGCGACGTTCCGGATCAGCTCCTGGATGATGACCGTCTTGCCGACGCCGGCACCACCGAAGATCCCGATCTTGCCGCCCTTCTTGAACGGGCAGATCAGGTCGATCACCTTGAGGCCGGTCTCGAAGACCTCGACCTCCGTCGTCTGCTCGTCGAACGGCGGGGCCGGGCGGTGAATCGGCAGGGTGTGCGTCTGGTCGACGTCGCCCTTGCCGTCGATCGGACGGCCGAGGACGTCGAAGACGCGGCCCAACGTCGCGTCGCCGACGGGGACACTGATCGCCGCGCCAGTGTCGCGGACCTCGACGCCGCGGGCGAGGCCGTCCGTCGTCGTCATCGCGACCGTTCGGACCCAGTTGTTGCCGAGGTGCTGCTGGACCTCGCAGACGAGCGGGCGACCGTCGGGGACGAGGATCTCGACGGCGTTGTAGATCGAGGGCAGCTTGCCGGCGGGGAACTCGATGTCGACGACCGGGCCCGTGATCTGGATGACGCGACCGGTGGCGGTAGGTGCGGCGGTTGCCATGTGAAGTTCGGTGCCTCCTGGGTCCGCGTCAGCGCGCCTGGGCGCCCGACGCGATCTCGATCATCTCGCGGGTGATGTTCGCCTGCCTGACCTTGTTGTACGACAGGGTCAGGTCCTCGATGAGCTCTTCCGCGTTCTCGGTGGCGTTCTTCATCGCCACCATCTGGCTCGAGAAGAAGCTGGCGTTCGCCTCGAGGACGGCCTGGAAGATGCGCGCCGCGACGTAGCGCGGGAGCATCCGCTCCAGCACAGCGCCCGGGCTGGGTTCGAAGATGAACTGGTTGCCCGGGATCCCCTCCGTGTCCTGGGCGGGCACGACCGGCAGCAGCTGCTGGAGCGTGGGGCGCTGGACGAGCGTCGATTCGAAGCGGCTGAAGAGGAGGTCGATCCGGTTCGCCTTGCCGCTCACGAACTCGTCCGTCACGAGGCGCGCGAGCGGCAGCGCGTCGGCGAACGTGGGTCGGTCGCCGAACGCGTCGAAATGGGCGACGATCGGGACGCGGGCACGACGCATCGCGTCGCGGCCCTTCCGCCCGACCGACACGACGGCGAGATCGCGGCTGTCGGTCGTGATCTCGCGGGCGGCGAAGCGAATCGTATTCGTGTTGAGGGGCCCCGCGAGTCCCCGGTCGCTCGTCATCACGAGGATCAGACGGCGGCCGCCCTCTCGCTCGGCGAGGAGCGGGTGATCCTCCGCGCCGAGGACAGCCGCGAGGTCGGCGAGGACCTCGTCGATCTTGTCGCTGTACGGCCGCGCGCTGAGGGTCGCCTCCTGGGCCCGCTTCAGCTTCGATGCTGCGACGAACTGCATCGCGCGCGTGATCTGCTTGATGTTCCGGACGGCACCGATGCGCCGCCGGATCTCACGCTGGCTTGCCACGCTCGGTGGGGTTGGACTGCGCGTCGCGTGGGATCGACTTCGTGTTCGGCGTCTCCGGCGCGGGGCCGGCAGCGGGCGTCGCCGTTGCGGCGGGCGTGCCCGTTTGTCGCGCCCCGGCGTCCGGCGTGGTCGCCGGCCCGGACGCGGCCGGCCGGTCCTTCGCGGCGTCGGAGCCTGCGTCGCCGGCCGTGGGCCGCGGTGCCTGGCGCTGCTGCTGCGCGGTTGCCGACGACGTCGTCGCGGCGTCGCCGGACGCGCCCGAGGCGCCGCTTGCGGCGGGCTGCGCGTCGCCGCCCGCCGGCGTCCCTGCCGTTCCCTGCGCCGCGGCCGCCGGCTGCGCCGGCTTGTCGCCCTTCGGCTTCGAGGGATCCATCCCGAACACCTCCGTCCGGAACGCCTCGATCGCGTCGTCGAGCTTCTTCGCCGTCTCGTCGGTGAGGCCCTTCGTGTCGCGGATGTCGTTCAGGATCTCCGCCCGGTCGTTGTCGAGGAACCGGTAGAGGCCCGACTCGAACTCCTTGACCCGCGGCGTCGGAACGTCATCGAGCCGCCCGGTCGTGGCCGCGTACAGGATCGCCACCTGCTTCTCGACGGGGAGCGGCTGGTACTGCGGCTGCTTGATGACCTCCGACAGCTTCTCGCCTCGGGTCAGCTGGTCGCGCGTCGCCTTGTCGAGGTCCGACGCGAACTGGGCGAACGCGGCAAGGGAGCGGTACTGGGCCAGATCGAGCTTGAGCGGCGCGGCGACCTTCTTCATCGCCTTCGTCTGGGCCGCGGAACCGACCCGCGAGACCGAGATGCCGATGTTCAGCGCGGGTCGCTGGCCGGCGTTGAACAGGTCCGTCTCGAGGAAGATCTGGCCGTCGGTGATCGAGATCACGTTCGTCGGGATGTACGCCGACACGTCGCCGGCCTGCGTCTCGATCATCGGCAGCGCCGTCAGCGAGCCGCCGCCGTTCTCGTCGTTCATCCGTGCCGCCCGCTCGAGGAGCCGGCTGTGGAGGTAGAAGACATCACCGGGGTAGGCCTCGCGACCGGGCGGCCGGCGCAGCAGGAGCGACATCTCGCGGTACGCCCAGGCGTGCTTGCTCAGGTCGTCGTAGACACACAGCGCGTCCTTGACCGTCTGACCCGCGACCTGGACGCCCTCCTCCATGATCTCCTCGCCCATCGCGGCGCCGGCGTACGGAGCGAGGTACTGGAGCGGCGCAGGATCCTCGGCGCCGGCGACGACGACGATCGTGTGCTCCATCGCGCCGTACTTCTCCAGCACGGCGACGGTCTGGGCGACCGTCGACAGCTTCTGCCCGATCGCGACGTAAATGCAGACGAGCCCCTGGCCCTTCTGGTTGATGATCGCGTCGATCGCGACCGCGGTCTTGCCGGTCTGCCGGTCCCCGATGATCAGCTCGCGCTGACCGCGACCGATCGGGATGAGCGCGTCGATCGCCTTGATCCCGGTCTGGACCGGGGTGTCGACGGACTTGCGGACGATGACGCCCGGAGCGATCCGCTCGACCGGGCGCGTGCGCGTCGCCTCGATCGGACCCTTGTCGTCGAGCGGCTCGCCGAGCGGGCTGACGACGCGGCCGAGGAGCGCCTGGCCGACGGGCACCTCGACGACGCGGCCGGTCGTCTTGACGGTGTCGCCTTCCTTGATCGCGTCGGCGTTGCCGAGGATCACCGCACCGACCGTCTCTTCCTGGAGGTTGAGGGCCATCCCCATCACGCCGTTCGGGAACTCGAGCATCTCCGACGCCAGCGCGCCGGCGAGGCCGTAGATCTGGGCAATTCCGTCACCGACCTCGACGACGGTGCCGACACTGCGCGTCTCCGTCGTCTCGTCGAACTGGTCGATCGCGGACTTGATGATGCTGATGATCTCGTCGGATCGGATGGCCATGCGTTCTCCGTTTCAGGCGCGGTTGCGGGATGTCGCGGTGCGGCTCAGCGGGCGTCCGCGGTGTGGAGTCTGTTGCCGGCGATGAGCTGTTCGCGGAGCCGCTCGAGGCGGCCCCTGACGCTCGCGTCGAGGAGCCGGTCGCCGACCCGGACGGTCAGCCCACCGATCAGAGATTCGTCGATTCGCATCTCGAGCTCGACGGTCGCGCCCGTCATCGCACGGAGTCGCTGCTCGAGGGCCGCCGTCTCGTCGGTGGTCAGCGGCGTCGCGCTCGTGACGATCGCCGTAACGATGCCGTTGTGACGGTTGAGGAGCCGGCGGTACTCGGCCGAGATCTGCGTCACGAGGTCGAGGCGGCGGCGCTCCGAAAGCAGCCGGACGAGGTTCTTCACCGGCGGTCGGACGCGGGTGCCGAGCAGCTTGTCGATCGTCGCCTGCCGCTCGGCGTACGGACGCGACGGGTCGTCGACGACGCGGATGACCCGCTCGTCGCCGATGAGGGATGCGACGGTCGCGAGGTCCTCGCCCCACGCGTCGATCGAGCCATCGCGCTCGGCGAGCTCGAAGGCAGCCTCGGCGTAGCGGCGCGGCGCCGTCGACGGTCTCGCCATCAGCCGGTGCGTCCGTCCGTCGTTGCTGCCTCTCGGAGGAACTCGTCGACCAGCCGCCGCTGCCGCGCATCGGTCATCGTCTCGCCGACGACCTTGCCGGCTGCCGCCAGGGCGAGGTCCGCGACCTCCGCCCGGAGGTCCGCCAGCGCCCGCTGCTTCTCCGCGTCGATGTCCGCGGTCGCCCGCTCGCGCATTCGGTCGAGCTCCTGCCGCGTTGCCGCGATGTCCGCATCCCGCGTCTCCTGGGCAACACGCTGGGCACGGTTGATGATGTCGTTCGCCTCCCGACGCGCCTCCTGCAGCGCGGCGAGCCGCTCCTGCTCCGCGGCCTCGCGGTCGCGGCGTGCCTGGTCGGCGTCCTCGAGGCCCTGCGCGATCCGAGCTCGTCGATCGGCGAGCATGCCGCTGACGCTCTTCCCGAACGCCTGGTACAGCAGGACGGCGAAGACGATGAAGTTCAGCGCGGCGACGATGACCCAGAAGAAGTTGATCTGGAGACCGGCCGCCGCAGGTTCCTCCGCTGTCAGCGCGACGGTGGTCCCGGTCGCACCGCCGAGGACGGCGAGAAGATCCACGCTTCGAACGCCTCTCGCCCTACTTCAGGACGAGAGCGAGGATCGCGACGACGATCGCGAGCACGCCGAGGCCTTCGGCGAACGCCGCGCCGAGGATGAACTGGGCGCGAATGGCGGGCGTCGCGTCCGGGTTGCGGCCGATTGCGGTCGCGGCGAGGCCGGTCAGGATCCCGATGCCGATGCCGGGGCCGATGACCCCGAGGGCCGCGAGGCCGGCGCCGATTGGTTCCATTGCTTGTAGCTCCTCCTGGTTGCGCCCGACTCTCTGTCGGGCGTGTTGGGCCTGTGTTGTTGCCGGGGTCGCTTCGCGCGTCAGTGCGCGGGTTGCGCGTTCGGGATGGGCGGGCCGATGTTGCCTTCGGGGATGCCTTCCTCGGTATGGCCGGCATCGTCGTGGGTCTCGACGGCAATGATCGTGTACATCAGCATCAGCGTCGAGAAGATCAGCGCCTGGACGAAATTCAGAAGCCCCTCGAGCAGCAGCATCGCTGCCGGGATGAGCGCGATCGTCAGCGCGGTGATGACACCGAGCGCGACTTCGCCACCGAAGATGTTGCCGAAGAGGCGCATTGCCAGCGTGACCGGCTTGATGAACTCGAGCAGGAACTCGATCAGGCCGACGTACAGGGCGATGAGCCCGGCGCCGATCCCGTTGCGGAACGCCCCGAGCGGGAAGAACTTCCCAAGGTAGCTGCGGATGCCGAGCGCCCGGAAGCCCTGGAACTGGAAGTAGCCGAACACGACGAGCGCGAGGCCAAGGGTCACGTTGACGTCGCTCGTCGGCGCGCGAAGCGCTTCGATCCGCCCGAAGAACGGGAGGAGGCCGCTCCAGTTCGAGAACAGGATGAACAGGAAGAACGCCGCGAACAGCGGGATGTGCCGCCGCGCATTCTCTCCGCCGAGCGAGACGGCCCAGTTCTCGAGCGCCTCCCACGCGAACTCGACGGCGTTCTGCAGACGACCGGGGACGAGGCTCATCCCCATCCGGGCCAGCAGGACGAGGACGAGGATGAAGGCCATCACGATCCACATCGTGAACAGTGTGTTCGTGATGCTTGGATCGAACGAGACGATCCCTGCAGGCCCCGCTTTCCCGGCCGGGAACAGGATGTGGGGCGTGAGCGCCTCGAGGTTCGCGTTGATGAGGTCGCTGATGCCGCCGACCGGCTTGCCGGGCTCGCCGGCATACGGCGGGACGAACATGAACGCCAGGATGTCGAGGACGATGACCGCCGGGATCAGGATCCGAAAGACGGGCCGTCCCTTGCGCTTGGTCGCGTCGGGCTGCTCAGCTGCGGCCGCCGGCGCTCCTGCTATGTCGTTCGCCTCGGTGGCCTCCACGGCCCGGGCGGGGTTCCCGTCGATCGGGCGCTTCTGGTCGCTCGACACGCTCGCTCCGTCCATTGCGCGCGGTCGCATCGCCGCGCGTGCTGATCGTCAATCGAACCTCGCCAGGAACCGCTGGATCAGCCCGTACACCGCTCGGGCTCCGATCCCCAGACCGGCCAGCAGGCCCACCACGATGAGGAGTGGCGAGGTCCCGAGCTGCCCGTCGATCCAGTGGCCGCCGAGTGCGCCTGCCAGGGTGGTGACCAGGATGATGAACCCGATCTCGGAAAAGAGGGCGAGGTAGGCGCCAGCCTGGCCTGGCTCGATCATCGGCGACCTGACAAAGCCGCGGGAGTATAGCAGAGGACCCTTCGGGGACGTCCGAAGGGGTGCCCGTCAGGGAGTCGGCGTCGGCGTCGGCGTTGGCGCGGGAGGTGGCGTCGGCGTCGGCGCAGGCGTCGGGGTTGGCTTCGGCGTCGGGGTTGGGGTCGGCTTTGGTGTCGGCGTTGGTGTCGGCTTTGGTGTCGGCTTCGGCGTTGGACGCGGCGTCGGACGCAGCGTGGCCTTCGCGGTAGCCGCGGGCGTCGGTGCGGGGGTCGGCGTCGCGACGACGGCCGGGGAAGTGGCCACGACGGGTGAAGACCGCAGCGGCGCCGGACGGGTCGCCGTCGCGACAGGCGTGGCCGCCACCACTTCCGACGGTGGCGGCGTGACCCCGAAGATTATCGAGTCCTGGGTCGGCTCGGAGGTCGCGCCGAGGACGGCGCCATCGGTCCGCGGCATCAGTGTCCCGGCCATGAGGACGCCGAACAGGATCACGAACAGCACCGCGGCGACGTCGCGCGACAGGTCCGCGCGTCGTTCGAAATCACGATCGCGGCGCCGCGCGACCGGTGCTCGCGCGACCACGGCGGGTTCGGGCGGCGGCGGGGCCGACACGACGACGATCCGGTTCGGACGGATGACGTGCCGAGGGGCGGGTTCAGGCACCGCTGCCGACGAGACCTGCGTCTCCTCGAGATCCCTGCTCCGTCCGCGCCGCCGGGCGAGCCCGCCGAAAACCCTTCGGACATCGCGGCGACCGCCGTCTCCCGCACCGTGTCCGAGGCCGCCGCCGACCTCGCCGCGGAACCGCACGAGGACTGCGGTCGCGGCCGCCACGAGGAACGCGGAGACGGCTCGGAAGAGAATCGGAATGGCACTCCGGATGACGGCGGGACGTGCCCGATGCTAGCACCATGGCGATCGCTTGGAACGCGACGGAGATGCGTCGTCGACCGCCCACCGAGACGGATGGCGCACCCTGCGCGCCGGGACGAATCGACGTCAGTCGGGCGTGTCGCGCCCCTCGCCGTTCGCGTACGACTCCGCCTCGAGCGCCTCGTCCGTGAAGCCACCCCACGCCAGCAGCAGCAACACGAGCCCGGTGCCAACGAGGACACCGACGAACGCGTACACCTGGTTCGCGCCGCTGAGAACGAGTGACAGGATGGCGAGCGCGATGCAGATCGCGTAGATCAACAACACGGTCTGGCGATGCGTCAGGCCGAGGTCGAGCAACCGGTGGTGAATGTGCCCGCGATCCGGCGTGAAAGGCGAGCGGCCCGCGAGCACGCGGCGGACGATGATCCAGAACGTGTCGATGATCGGGACGCCGAGGACGAGGAGCGCGACCGCCACCTTCGCGGTGCCCATCACGGACAGCACGGCCAGCGTGTAGCCGACGAACATCGTGCCGCTCGTCCCGGTGAAGATCGTCGCGGGGTGGAAGTTCCAGCGAAGAAAGCCCAGCAGCGCACCGGCGAGGATGAAGCAGAGCACGGCCACGAACGGCTGGCCGACCTGCGCGGTGGCCGTCGTGAGGCTGATGACGCCCAGGGTGATGGCGGCGATGACAGCGATGCCCGACGACAGCCCGTCCAGGCCGTCGATGAAGTTCACGCTGTTGATCATCCCGAGGATCCACAGCACGGTGAAACCGATGGCGAACGGCTCGGTGAACGGGATGCTGCCACGGCCGAACGGGTTGTTGACGACCGTCACGACGATCCCGAGCACGACCGCCCCGAACGCGAGCGCGAACTGACCGAGGAGCTGCCACCGCGCTCGAAGGTCGAAATAGTCGTCGAGCGCCCCGATCACGGCCGCCGCGGCCCCGCCCGCCAGCAGCGCGACCAGCTGGCGCGCGTCGAGGAACGCGGGCGTCCGGACGAGATGGATACGGTCGTTGACGACGGTGACGACGAGCGCCACGGCGATGAACGCGAATGCGACGGCGATGCCGCCGGCGCGCGGGACCGGTCGGGTGTTGATGCGGCGGTGATTCGGGCGGTCCACGACGCCGAGGCGGACCGCGCGACGCCGGACGATCGGCGTGAGCACGAACGAGACCGCGGCCGCGATGAGGAGAGCGACGACGAGGATCGGGACGGTCGAACCAGCGTCGCCGACGAAGGTCACGCGGCGGGCAGGCCCGGCACCGGGAACCGGTTGCAGATCTCGCTTACCTCGGTCGCGAGGCGCCGCTGCGCTCCGGGATCGTCACGGCGCTCGACGGCCTCAACGATGAGGCGGCCGATCGCCCGCATCTCGTCGCCGCCGAAGCCGCGCGTCGTCGTCGCGGGCGTACCCACCCGGATGCCGGACGACACGTTGGGTGGCTGCTTGTCGAACGGAATGGCGTTCTTGTTGACCGTGATCCCGATCTCGTCGAGCAGGTGCTCCGCGTCCTTCCCCGTGACGCCGAGCGGCGTGACGTCGACGAGCATCAGGTGGTTATCCGTGCCGCCGCTGACGAGCCGCGCGCCGTTGCCGGCGAGGGTCTCGGCCAGGATCCGCGCGTTGTCGACCGTCCGCTGCTGATCGGTCCGGAAATCGTCCGTCGCGGCGAGCCTGAACGCGACTGCCTTGGCGGCCACGACGTGCATGAGCGGCCCGCCCTGGACGCCGGGGAACACGGTCTTGTCGATCGCCTGCGCGAGCGACGACTTCACGTTCGGGAAGTCGCCCCGGTCGGCCGTATCCGGCAGCTCCTGGCGCGAGAAGATCAGCCCCCCGCGCGGCCCGCGGAGCGTCTTGTGCGTCGTCGTCGTGACGATGTCCGCGTGCGGGAACGGGCTCGGGTGGACGCCGGCCGCGACGAGGCCGGCGACGTGGGCCATGTCGACGAACAGCAGTGCCCCGACGCCGTGCGCGATCGCGGCCATTCGCTCGAAGTCGATTATTCGCGGATACGCGGACGCGCCCGCGACGATGAGCTTCGGTCGCACGTCGCGTGCCTGCCGATCGAGGGCGTCGTAGTCGATCCGCTCGTCGACTTCGGACACCCCGTACGCATGCACCTCGTACAGGCGCCCGGAGAAGTTGAGCTTCATCCCGTGCGTCAAGTGGCCGCCCTGGTCGAGCTTCATGCCGAGGATTCGATCGCCGGGCTGGAGCACGCTGAAGTAGGCGGCCATGTTCGCCTGCGCACCGGAGTGCGGCTGGACGTTGACATGCTCCGCGCCCGGGAACAGGGCGAGCGCGCGCTCCTGCGCGAGCGTCTCCGCGACGTCGACGAACTCGCAGCCGCCGTAGTACCGCTTGCCCGGCAGGCCCTCCGCGTACTTGTTCGTGAGCCAACTGCCCTGCGCCTCCATCACCGCGGCGAAGGTGTAGTTCTCGCTCGCGATCAGCTCGATCTTGTCGTGCTGCCGGCCGCGCTCCTGCTCCATCGCGGCCCACAGCTCGGGATCGACGTCCGCGAGCTTCGCCCACCCCAGGTTCGAGGCTCGCGTGACCGTCATCGCTGGCTCCCTTCCCGGCCGCCGCGTCGACCCGCCACGACGCTCCGGCCGAAGTCGATCCGAACGCGCGCTATCTTCCCACAGCGTCAGTCGCCGGCGGCGATGTCGTGCGCGATGCCGGCGGCGTCGAGTGTCACGGCGAGCGAACCGGGATCGATCGCTCCGGCGCGGATCAGCCGCGGACGCGGCCTCGAGCAGTCGACGACGCTGGACGCGGGACCGCCCGCTGCGGGTCCGCCGTCGACGACGAGGTCGACCGACCCGCCGAGCGAGCTGAGGATCGCCTGCGCATCCTGAAGCTCGGGCTCGCCGGAGCGGTTGGCGGACGTGACCGGGAACGGACCCACGTGACGCGCGAGTGCTCGCGGGCAGTCGTGCGCCGGGACCCGCAGACCAACCGTCGGAGCTCCCGCCGTCATCACGGCGGGCAGTGTCACGGCGGCGCGGCGCTCGAGGACGAGCGTCATCCCGCCCGGCCAGAAGCGCTCCGCAAGCACGCGCGCGGCGGCCGTCTCGACGCCGAGCTGCCACGCTTGCTGTGCGTCGGCGAGGAGCAGCATGATCGCGCGGTCCGGCGGCCGCTTCTTGGCGGCGAACAGCGCTTCGATACCGCCGCGCGTGTCGAGCGCGCAGCCGATCCCGTACACCGTGTCCGTCGGCAGCGCGACGATGCCCCCATCGCGGAGGACGCGCACCGCCGCGGCGCGGCCGTCGTGGCCGTCGCGGACGACGCGAGCCGGCGGATGAGCCGCGCTCACGCCTGGCGGGCGATCCTCGCCACGCGCGGGTGCCCGGCGAGGTCCAATTCCACTTCGCAGCGCCACCCGGGCAGCAACCTCGTGACCAGCCCCTGCATCGCCTCCGCCTGGTCGGAGCCAATCTCCAGCAGCGCGACGCCGTCCTGCGTGAGCGCCTCCGGAAGGCGAGCGAGGAGACGCGCGATGACCGCGAGGCCATCGGAGCCTCCGTCGAGCGCGGCGCGGGGCTCGAACGACGCGGCGATGGGCAGCCCGTCGATGGCGTCCGTCGCGACATATGGGAGGTTCGCCAGGAGCACCTCGTACGGGACGGCAACGACGGGCGGCAGGAGATCCGCCTCGATGAACCGGACACGGTCGCCGACGCCGTGCCCGACTGCGTTCTCGCGCGCGAGCGACAGCGCTTCGGGATCCTGGTCCGTGCCGATGATCTCGACGTCCTCGAGCGCGCCGCGCCTCCTGAGTGCGACCGCCAGGCTCACCGCGATCGTGCCGCCGCCCGTGCCAACGTCCGCGATCCTGAGTGGCGGGCCACCCCGCGGCCGCGCGGACGCCGCGAGCCGGCGCAGGACGTGCGCTTCGGCCAGCTCGACGAGTCGCTCGGTCTCGGGGCGCGGAATGAGGGCGCGACGATCGGCCGCGAAGGCGAGCCCGTAGAACTCCTTGAAGCCGCGGATGTACGCGACGGGCTCGCCCGCCTCTCGCCGCGCCAGCGCGTCCTCGAACCGGGCGGCGGACCCGTCGCCGACGAGCGCGGTCGGGTGCATGACGATCGCCGTGCGGTCCGTCCCGATCGCGTGACTCAGGAGCAGCTCCGCGTCGAGCCGAGGCGTCTCACAGCCCGCGGAGCGCAGCCGCTCGATCGCGCCGCCGAGGACCTCCTGGACGGTGGCCACGGCGTCGCCGTCAGAGCCGGATCGTGACGGAGATGTCGCCGACCTTGCGGAGGACCTCGGCGCTCGTCGTACCCCGCCAGCGATGGAACAGGAGATCGACGGCCGCCTCGCCGACGCGGACGTTCGTGAGCGTCACCTTGCCGAGCCAGTCGGGCAGGTTTGGCCGAAAGAGCTCCAGCTCCGAGCGGTCGGCGTGCGGCTGGAGGCCGAGCATGGTCTGGAGGAAGAGGAACGGCGCAGCGGCCGCCCACGCCTGCGGCGAGCACGCAACCGGGTACGGAACGGGCAGCGGCGACGTCTCGCGGTCGAAGCCACAGAAGAGCTCCGGGAGGCGGAACTCCGGGAATCGCTGGGCGGCCTCGAAGACGCTGCCGACGAGCCGGTTCGCCTCGTCGTGAAGCCCATAGCGCTTCAGCCCGGCGGCGATGAGCGACGTGTCGTGCGGCCAGACCGCCCCGGTGTGGTAGCCGATTGGGTTGTAGCCGAGCTGCCCCGTGGCATACGTCCTGATGCCCCAGCCGGAGAACAGGTCCGGACCGAGCAGGCGGTCACCCACCATCCGTGCCCGCGCCGGCGAGACGATCCCCGACCAGAGGCACTGCCCCGCGTTCGAACCGATGCCGTCCGCGACTCGCTTCCCAGCGTCGAGCGCCATGGCGTAATAGCCGCGGTCCTCGAGCCAGAACGCGGCCTCGAAGCGCTCCCGGAGCTGCGCGGCATCCGCCTCGAGCCGTTCCGCGAGGTTCGTCTCGCCGCGCAATCGGGCGAGCCGCGCGAGTCGCGATTTCGCGTCGTAGACGTAGCCCTGGACTTCGGCCAGGGCGATCGGCGGCTCGACCTGCCGCCCGTCGCGGTCGCGGATCGCGTCGTGTGAATCCTTCCAGCCCTGGTTCAGGAGGCCCGTCGGCGACCGCCGCCCGTACTCCACGAAGCCGTCGCCATCGCGATCGCCCCACTTGTCGATCCACTCGAGCGCGGCGAGCGCGTTCGGCCAGAGCCGGTCGACGAGACTGCGGTCGCCCGTCCAGTCGTACGTCGCCCCGAGGAGGATCAGCCACAGCGGCGTCGAGTCGACGCTGCCGTAGTACGGCCGAAACGGCAGCTCGTGGGTTGCCGCCATCTCGCCGGTACGCAGCTCATGGAGGATCTTCCCCGGCTCCGCGTCGCGCTCGTCGTCCACCTCGGTCGCCTGGCGCGCGGCGAGGACGTCGAGCGTGTCGATCGCCAGCTGCGGCCGGAAGGCGAGAACCTGGAGCGCGCTGATGATCGAGTCGCGCCCAAAGAGCGTGGCGAACCACGGCACGCCTGCCGCCACGTACCGCTCGCCCTCGTTTGGGCCGTCGTTGACGAGGAGGCGGAGGTCGTTGAGGCCGCGCGTGAGCGTCAGGTTGAACAGCTCATGGTCGGTCTGGACCGCAGTCGTCCCGCGCGTCCACGCGTGGTACGCGACGCTCCCGTCGTCGGCGGTCAGCAACGGCGGATCCGGAAAGAGGCCGTTGGCCGATTCCGTCGGCCGGCCCGTCGTCGACCAGACCGTCCAGCCGATCGACCGCTCCTCGCCGGGGGCGAGCGTGAACGTCCAGCGGAGCTGGATCCAGCCGCTCAGCCACGGCCGGTCCGTGACCGGTCCCGGCGCGACCTCCGTCGGCTGCTCGGTGAAGACGATGTGCGATGCGCGCCGGACGCCGTCGAGGCCGTCGTACCGGAACGTCACCCGTCCGCCCTCGACGGCGATCGGGAGCAGGCGGCCGCGCTCGGGCCGCGGGTAGCCGCGGACCTCAAAGATGTCGGCGTCGTCCGCGGCGAGCTCGATGTCGACCGTGACCGGCTCCTCGACCTCGGCGTGATTCACGACCTGAAGCCGTTCCTGCAGCGCGTCGTCGGCGAGGAGTCGATCGCGGGTGATGCCGAGCTTCCGGCTCGCGAGGGAGTCGCCGACACCCATCTTCGCGCCGGGGTTGCGGTCGATGCTCGGGTTCGTGAGGTGGATCGTGCCGCGGAAGTTTCCGCCGACCGATCCCTGCAGCAGCACCGGCCGCGCGCCGCCGACACGGAGCCCCAGGCAAGACAGGATCCGCGTATCGCCGAGGTACAGCCCCAGCCCCCGCGAGTCGGCGTGGATGTCGCCGAACTGGTCCGTCAGCAGGAACAGGTTCTCGTGCTTGAGGACCTGGACGCTGCCGAGGTCCGTCGCCTTCTCGATCGGTCCCGGGCGTGGCTCGAACCAGCGGATGTCGCCGGACGGCTCGTGCACCGCCGCCGCCGCGGCGCGTGCGTCAGCCGCGCGAGCCATTCGACTCATCGGTCAGCGACGCGAGGCGATCCGCCTGCTCGGCCATGCTCAGCGCGTCGATCAGCTCGTCGAGCTCGCCTCCCAGCACGGCGGGGAGGTTGTGGACCGTCCGACCGATCCGGTGGTCGGTCACGCGGTCCTGCGCGAAGTTGTACGTCCGGACCTTGTCCGATCGCTCGCCGCCGCCGACCATCGAACGCCGCGCGGCCGAGTCCTTCTCCCGCTGCGCCGCAATCTCGAGATCCAGGAGCCGCGACCGAAGCACCGCCAGCGCCTTGGCCTTGTTCTTGTGCTGGCTCTTCTCGTCCTGGATCTCGACGACCAGCCCGGTCGGAAGATGCGTCACGCGGACCGCGGAGTCCGTCGTGTTGACCGACTGCCCGCCCGGGCCGGAAGAGCGCTTGACGTCGATTCGGAGGTCCTTCTCCTCGTCGATGTCGATCTCGACCTCGTCTGCCTCGGGCATGACGATGACCGTCGCGGTCGAGGTGTGGATCCGGCCCGACGACTCCGTCGCGGGAACCCGCTGCACCCGATGGACGCCGCCCTCGAACTTGAGCCGGCTGTATGCGCCGTCCGCATCGACCTGGACGATCGCCTCCTTGACGCCGGCGGTGCCGGTCTCGCTGAGGCTGATGACCTCGCGCTTGAACTTGTGGCGGTCGGCGTAGTGCAGGTACATCCGGAGCAGCTCCGCCGCGAACAGCGCGGCCTCGTCGCCGCCGGCTCCGGCGCGGATCTCCATGATCACGTTGCGGTCGTCGTTCGGGTCGCGCGGCAGCAGCAGCACCTTCAGCTCGTCGAGCAGGCGCGCCTCGTCTGCCTCGAGCCGCTGGATCTCGTCGCGAGCCATTGCCCGCATCTCCTCGTCGGCCTCGCCGTCGCGCACCTCGCGAGCGCCCGCGAGCTCTGATCGGGTCGTCTGGAGGCGCCGGAATGCCTCGACCGTCGGTTCGAGGCGGGCGAGCTCCTTGCCGAGCCTGCGAATCGCGTTGGGATCCCTCGATGTCTCGGGCCTCGCCAGCTCGTCCTGGAGATCGTCGTACTGGCGGGCGACCTCCGTGAGCGTTGCGTCGAGGTCGCTCATGCTCCCGGGAGCGGCGGATCGATCGAGACGGGCGACGCCGCCTCGGCGTCGCGGCCGGTCCGCGAGCCGGCGCCGGACGTCCCCTTCGCCTTCGGCTCCGCGAGCACCATCGGGTCGCGCGCGAGGGCGCCCGAGCCGGCCGGAGCGATCTCCCCGTCGGCCTCGAGTGCCTGCTCCATCGACACGATCGCGACCTCGATCATGTCGTCCGTCGGCTGCCGCGTCGTGATCATCTGGACGAGGATGCCGGGATACATGATCGCGCGGACCACGGGGTTGGCCCGATGCCGCGCCCCGAATTTCAGGATCTCGTAGCCCACGGCCGCAATGACGGGGATGAGCAGGACGCGGCTGCCGATCATGACGAGCGGCGACTGCCGCCCGACAAGCGCGAACGCGACGATCGACAGGGCGATGACGACGACGAGGAACTCGGTGCCACAGCGCGGATGCGCCGTCGGGTACCTCCGGACGGCGGACGGCACGAGCGGGTCGTTCGCCTCGAGCGCATGGATGGTCATGTGCTCGGCGCCGTGGTACTGGAAGACACGCCGGATGTCCGGCATCTGTGCGATGACGATCAGGTAGCCGAGGAATAGCGCGACGCGGATGAGTCCCTCGACGAGGTGCTGAGCGAGCCCGTTGTCGATGCCTCCGGTCGTGACGCTGGCGACGAACAGCGGCAGCAGGAAGAACACGCCGACGCCGGCGAGGAGCGTGATGCCGAGCATCGTCGCGATCGCGCCCTTCCCGAGCTCGACGCCCTCACCCGCAGCCTGGACGCTCGCGCTCCGCACGAGCCAGCGCGTCCCGACGATGAGCGTCTCATAGAGGACCACGAGGCCGCGGATGAACGGCAGCTTCGACCAGCGGGAGCCGTGGAAGCCCGCGTCGAGGCGCTCGGTCGCCCACACGATGCGGCCGTCGGGGTGGCGGAGGGCGACGGCGATCGAGTCGCGGCCGCGCATCAGGACCCCCTCGATGAGGGCCTGGCCTCCGTACGTGAAGCGAGGCATAGGCAAAGTCTACCGGCTCGCGGCGGCCGGCTGGCCCCCTCTCGTCGCGGGAACGCACCGCGAATCGAGAACGGCGGGCCAGACGAGGCCCGCCGTTCGGTGGTCGATGGGAACCGGCCCGGGACGGAGCGTCAGGTCCGGGCCTGCCGCTCGAGGCGCTTCTGGAAGCGCTCGACCTGGCCCGCGGTGTCGATGATCGTCTGCTTGCCGGTGAAGAACGGGTGGCAGTTGGCGCACACGTCGACGCGGAGCTCGGGGCGAGTCGACCCGACCGTCCACTCGGTGCCGCAGCTGCCGCAGTGGACCTTGGCTTCGAAATACTTGGGATGGATGTCGGGCTTCACGATTGTCTCCTCCGACGCCGTCCGCTCGGGTCTGTGCCCGCCGGTGGTCGCCGGTGCTAATCCGTCTGTGGGTGCGGTGATCAGGCCTCGGCCTGCGCGGGCGCTTCGGTCGTGGCCCCGGACTTCGCGCGTCCGGCGGTCTTCTTCGGTGCCGCCGGTTCCGCGTTCACCGGGGTCGCGGACTCGATCCTGACCCGCTTCTTCGCCTTGGTGGCGTGCTCGAACCGGACGCGGCCGCCCACGGTCGCGAAGACCGTGTAGTCCTTGCCGATCCCGGTTCCCGTCCCCGACAGGAACGTCATCCCGCGCTGCCGGACGATGATCGAGCCAGCCGGCACGAGCTGACCGTCGCCGACCTTCACGCCGAGCCGCTGGCCGACGCTGTCCCGGCCGTTCTTCGAGCTCGAGCCTGCCTTCTTGTGGGCCATCGGTTACTCGTCCTTCTTCGTGCGACTGCGCTTCGGCGCCGCCGCGGTATCGGTTTTCGTGTCGTCGGCCGAGTTGCGGGCCCGACCCTTCGCCGCGTCGCCGGTCGTCGCCGAAGCCTTGCCGCGCGTGGGCGCGTCCGCGGTGGCCGCATCGCCCTTGCCGGCCTTCGCGTTCGACTCGGGCTTCGACTCCTTCGCGAGCTTCGCCGCGAGCGCGGCGTCCGCGGCCGCCTGCCGAGCGGCCGCTTCCTCGAGCCGCTCCCGCTCCGACCGCGCCTCCTGCTCCTCCTTGCGGACTGCTTCCGCGGCGCTCTTCGAGCCGAGCCGAACGTCGGTGATCCGGAGGACCGTGTGATCCTGGCGGTGGCCCTTCTTGACGCGGCTCCGCGCCTTGGGCCGGTACTTGAAGACGATCAGCTTCTCGCCGCGGTCGCGACCGACGACCTCGGCATGAACGGCGGCATCGGCGACGAGCGGGCGCCCGATCGACGCCTCGTCGCCGTCGGCGACGAGGAGCACGCGCTCCAGCGTGATCGACTGGCCGGCCTCGGCGCCGTCGAGCAGCTCCACCTCGAGCTCGGTCCCGACCTCGACGCGGTACTGCTTCCCGCCTGTCTCGATGACTGCGTACATGGATCCTCGGTTGCCGCCGCCGCGCGCGACGCGGCTGACGTGACGGACATGGAGATGCGGCTCGGTGGCCCGAGGCGCGAAGGAGAAGTGTAGGACGAAGGCCGCGAGAGCGTCAATCGGGCGAGCGCTGAGATGAGGCCTCGATGTCGTCCGTCGTGAGGATGCGCTCGCGGACGGTCGAGGTGGCCTGCACTGGGCGCCCCAGGACGTCGGCGAGCGCGGCAAGCACCTCTTCGGGCCGACCGGCGCCACGTTCCGGATTGATCCGGGTTCGGACGCGGAGGAGCGGGGCACCGCGGTCGGCGACGAGGTCGATCGACTCGAGCAACGGCCGGAGGTCGTAGTCGACAGTCCCGTTCCCCTTCTGGCGGCGCCGAATGACCGACGGCGCAGCGATCAGCTCCGCCGCGGCGACCTTGAGACCCTCCGGCGCGTAGCCGCCAAGCTCGATGCGGTAATCCGCCGCAGCGGCGATCGCGGACAGTGCCGGCGAACCGAGCCACACGTCGTGAAGTTCGAGGACCTCGATCCCGCCGGGACTCGCCGCAGCCAGGCGGTCACGAACGTCCCAGGCGCGACATCGGTCGGCGAGATAGAGGTCCGCAAGGTCGGCTTCGACCGGCATTCCGAGCGGCAGCGGCGCCGCGAACGTGAGCGCCGGTCGCTGCCGAGATCCTTCCGTCCGGGGCAGCGGGAGCCCGGCTTCGGCGAGCCGCATCATCCAGGCGTCGGCGATTTCGCGATGCGGAATCGCGGGTGCCTCGGGGAGCCGCCGGAACGTCAGCCGCCAGCGCTGGCGAGGCTCGCGCGGCGCGCGTTCCGCGACCGTTGCGGCCTCGTCAGGAGGGGCCTTCGGCTGCTCGGTTCGTCGATCCACGTCTGGTAGTCTGCGGCGCGATGGACGAGCCCGCCCCGCGCGACCGCGAGCCCGGGCGGACCCAACGCAAGCGTCGCGGCAGCGGTCGAGAGGCACCGCCCGACCCGGCCGCGAAGTCGACACCCGCCACGCCGCAGCGAGGCGCAGCGGCGACGGCTGAAGGGACATCGAGCGGGCCAGGCGCGCACCCGACGCTCGGCCCACCGAGTCGCAGGTCGGCTGTCGTCGTCGGCGCAGCGATCCTCCTCGCGTTTCTCCTCTACATCGGGCGCGACGCCCTGAGCCCATTTGTAGTCGGGCTGATGCTGGTCTACCTCCTCGACCCACCTGTCGAGCGGCTCGCGCGGCTTGGGCTGCCGCGGTGGGTCTCGATCCTTGGTGTCTACGCCGTCGTCGCGATCATCCTGAGCCAGGTGGCCGGGCTCATGATCAGGCCGCTCGTCGAGCAGATCCGCGCGGTGGCGTCCGACCTGCCGGGTTACCTCAAGCAGCTCGATGGCCTCTATCGCGGCCTCGACCTGCCGCCGCAGGTCCGCGACAGCGTCGACCGCTGGCTGTCGACGGTCTCGAGCGGCGGCGGGTTCGACCCGAGCGTCCTGCTCCCGGTCGTGAACGTCGGTGCCGGACTGCTGAGCGCGATACTTGGCTACATCATCATCCCGGTGTGGGCGTTCTACCTCCTGAAGGACCGCCCGCAACTCACCGCGGCGTTCGACCGCTCTCTGCCGGAGGAGTGGCGTGCCGACGTCCGCAACGTGACCGGCCTCGTGACCCGCGTGTTCGGACAGTGGATCCGCGGGCAGCTGTTCCTGGGGCTCGTCGTCGGCGTGGCGACGTTCCTCGGGCTGGAGCTCCTGGGCTTGACGATCGACCCCGTCTTCTCGCGCTTCGCGCTCCTCCTGTCGATCATCGCCGGCGTCCTCGAGCTGTTGCCGATCATCGGCCCGATCATCGCCGCGATTCCGGCGGTCCTCCTCGCGGCGACGGCGGGGGTCCAGCCGGCGATCGCGGCCGTTGTCCTCTACACGCTTGTCCAGCAGGTCGAGAACAACGTCCTCGTGCCAAAGATTCAGGGCGACGCGGTGGAGCTTCATCCGAGCGCGGTGATGTTCGCGCTCGTCGTCGGAGGCGCGATCGGCGGCCTGCTCGGAGCGATCCTCGCGCTGCCGATCACGGCCGCGGGACGCGACGTCTTCCGCTACCTGTTCCGCCGCTCGTCCGGCGACGACCCTGCCGCAGCGGCGCGCGTCGATGGCTGAGCGCGCCGACGCCTACAAGACGCTCCAGGTCGACCCGGAGGCGGACGTCGAGGTGATCCAGGCCGCGTACCGGCGGCTGGCGCAGAAATATCACCCCGACGCCGCGGGGCCGGACGGCGCGGGCCGGATGGTTGCAATCAACGAGGCATGGGCGCTCCTTCGCAATCCCACCGCGCGCGCGGAGTACGACCGCGAGCGCGCGGCCGCCAACGCCGCGCCCCCCGGACCGGCGCGGACGGGGGCCGGCGCTCCCCCTGCCCGTGACCCGCAGTGGGGCGCGGCGCGGCGCCACGAACCCGACACCGTGTCGTCCGATTGGACGTCCGGCCGCTCGGGCTCCGGAAGCGGGTACGACCCGACGACGATGCGCGCGCGCGAGGGGTTGGGCGCAGCGGGCGACCCGCCAGGAAACGCGTCGGGCACCGTCCTCGCGTTCGGTCGATACGCGGGCTGGTCGTTGGGCGAGATCGCACGGCGCGACATCGAATACGTGGAGTGGCTTGAGCGGATGCCCATCGGGCGTCCCTACCGCGAGGAGATCGACGGGCTGCTGCGCGCCGCCGGTCGCCGGCGATCGGCTCCCGCCGACTCAGGTCCCCGTCGTGGGCTGTTCCGCCGGCGCTGATCCGCGACCGGTATCCCCGTCGGCCGCATCGCCGTCTGCCGCGCGGTCCCTGATGCCGAGGCGGTGCATCAGCGTCCCGGCCGTCGTCGCCTGGACGATCAGGGTGAACAGGACAACGCCGTAGACGATCGACTGGACGAGCGTCCGGTTCGGGAAGTCGATCGGCAGCGCGAGGGCGAGCGCAATCGCGACCGCGCCCCGCAACCCCGACCAGAAGATGATGTGCTGCCATGCCATCCCGATCGGCGGCACGGCGGTGTGCGCGACGCGATTCAGGGCGCCGACCGTGCCGTAGACGAGCGCGGCGCGGATCGCGAGCACGGCGACAACCGCCCATCCGATCGCGACAACGTGAGCCGCGAGGTCCGGCAATCGGATCGTCAGGCCGACGACGAGGAAGACCACGGCTGTCAGGAGGAAGGCCAGGAACTCCCAGACGACGTCGAGCGCCTCGATCGTGCGCGCCCTGAGGCCGATTCGGTGCCCGTAGTTTCCGAGGACGAGGCCTGCGACTGCAGTCGCGATGATCCCCGACTCGTGGACGGCGTCCGCAGCGAGGTAGGTGCCGTAGGCGAGAACGAGTGACAACGTGAGCTCCACGAGATGATCGCCGACACGCACGATGAGCCACGACGCGATCGCCCCCGCGACAGCTCCGATCGCGGCGCTGACGACGACGATCGACAGGAACGACAGCACGGCCTCGGGGACCGAGATCGGCCTCGTCGCGGCGCCGACCGCGATGGTGAAGATGACGATCCCGGTTCCGTCGTTGAGGAGGCTCTCGGCCTCGACGAACGTGGCGAGACGCCGCGGCGCGCGCAACCGCTTGAAGCTGGCGATGACCGCCGCGGGGTCAGTGGCGGACACGATCGCGCCGACGACGAAGCCCGCCGCGGGTGGCACCCCGGCAGCGACCGACAGGACGACCGCCACGCCGACGGCGACGACGACCACGCCAGGGCCGGCGAGCAGCGCGACGCCCGCCAGTGACGGCCGAAGCACGGCCGCATCGATGTTGTAGGCGGCCTCGAAGATGAGGCCCGGAAGCAGCACGACGAGGACGAGCTGCGGGGTGACCTCGACCGGCGCCACGCCGCCGATCGATCCCACGAGCAGCCCGAGCACGAAAAGCGTCACCGACCACGGCAGCGCGAACCGGCGTGCCACGACGACGAGAACAGCGGTCGCACCAAGGAGGGCCACGAACAGCCGGATGAGCTGGAGCGTTTCGTCGCCGGTCATCCAGCGCGTCCAGGAGTCGTCTGCCTGGTTGCCGTCACCCCGCCCGCTCGCCGTCAGCGGCCACGACCGACGGCGCGCCGCGCGTGCGCGCGTGCCTCGACTCCCGGGCGCAACGGAACGGGCCACTAGGCCGGGCGTATCGAGCACGAACGGCGGTTGGCCGCATCACCACTCGGCTCTCGACTGGCGGATATTGATGCTCTGGATGATCCCGAGCGCGGCCGCGATGCTCACGAGCGAAGCTCCGCCATGCGTGACGAACGGCAGCGGGATTCCGGTGATCGGCATGACGCCGATGACCATCCCGACGTTGACGACGAGCTGGAAGAGGACCATCGACGCGACGCCGCAGCAGAACATCGTCCCGAAGGGGTCGCGTGAGCGCCATGCGGCGACGATCACCCGCCAGAACAGCGCGGCGAAGAGGAAGAACATCAGCACGGCGCCCAGGAACCCGAGCTCCTCGGCCAGGATCGCGAAGACGAAGTCGGTGGTCTGGACTGGCAGATAATCGAGCTGGTTCTGCGTCCCGTTCGTCAATCCCTTGCCAACCCAGCCGCCGGAGCCAACGGCGATCTGGGCCTGGTAGAGCTGGTACCCGGAGCCCTGGATATCGGGTGTGGGATTCAGGAACGACGTCAGCCGCTCCTTCTGGTACTCCCGGAGCAGGTGGGTCCACGCGAGCGGGACCATCGCGATCACGATGGCGGTGAGCGTCCCGAGCCACCGCAGGCTCGCGCCCGACATGAAGAGCATTCCACCCAGGATGGCTGCGAAGACCAGGGACGTTCCCAGGTCCGGCTGCATCATCACGAGGAGCCACGGCGGCCCGACGAGGAAGCATGCCCCGAGGATGGATCCGAGCGAGCTCAGCCGCCCCTGCCGGCCACCGAAATAGTTCGCGAGCACGACGATCATGAGGACCTTCGCGAGCTCGCTGAACTGGAAGGCGAACGGCCCGATATTGATCCACCGGGCCGTGCCTCCGACGCCGTCGCCGATCGCGAGCGTCGTCACGAGGAGCGCAATCTGGACGAAGTAGATGGGCCACGCGAACGTCTTCAGCCATTTGTAGTCGAACATCGTCACGACGACGAAGACCACGATCGCGATGCCGGCCCACATCAAGCCGCGGAGGAACGTCGAACCTGCCTCGAGCACGGATCGGCCCGCCTCGACGCTGTTGCTGTACGCCATCGCGAGCCCGACAGCGGCGAGCAGCGCGGCGTACGCGATCAGCTGGAGGTCGAACGACCGCCACGCGGCCCCGATCGAGCGCGCGGTCCATTGCGAGAAGCGCGCCGGTTCTGCGCGCATGACGCCCATCAGGCGTTCCTCTCGTTTCGGGGGCCGATCCCGTCGTACATCAGTTGCTGTGGTAGAAGTTGCCGCGCTCGAGGAGCGTCTGGAGGCGGTAATCCTTCTTGATCCCGAAGTGCAACTGCATGAAGTACTTGACGATCTCGGTCGCGGCGTTGCCCTTCGTCCGGGAGTCGTAGGCGAACGCGAGCACGACGAGCTCGGAATCGGTTCGCGAGACAGCCTTGAACCCGCTCGGGTCACCGGCCTGAAGGCGGGGGTTCTTCGGGACGAATCCGACGAACCACGAGTGGAACGGCAGCCGGCCCTGCCGGTCGCGCCTCCCGAACTCTGCCGTTCCCGACTTGCCGGCGACGATGACCGGCAGGTCGACCAGGTTGTACGTGTGCCGGAGGAGAACGGTGTTCCGTCCCGCGCGCCGCATCTCCGCGAGCACGTCCTTTGGCACCTTCAGCTCGTGCAGGAGCTTCGGCTTGAACCTCCGTACGACCGTTCCGTCGGGCCCCACGACCTCTCGGACGATCTGCGGCTGGAAGAGCTTGCCGCCGTTCGCCAGCGCGGCGTACGCGTTGATGAGCTGGATCGGCGTCACGACGTCGTAGCCCTGCCCGATGCCGGCCTGGTAGACCTCGCCGGGGTAGATCGGGAGGCCCATCGCGTCGAGCTTCCACTGGTTGGACGGGACGATCCCGCGCGCCTCGTACGGCAGGTCGATTCCCGTGCGCTGGCCGAACCCGTACTGCCTGGCCCAGTACGCGAGCCGATCGATCCCCAGCATCCCCGCCACCTGGAAGAAGAACGTGTCGCTCGAGTGACCGAAGCCACACCGGATGTTGCAGGCCCCGAACCCGCGGCGGTTCCAGTCGTAGAAGCGCGTGCTGCCGAGCGTCAGGAAGCCTCGCGTGATGAGTCGCGTAGTAGGCGTGATCTTCCGATCGGCAAGCCCGCCGGTTCCGGTCACGAGCTTGTACGTCGAGCCGGGCGGGTAGTGCGCCGCGACGGCGTGATTGATGAGTGGCTTGTTCGGGTTGTTGAGGAGCCGCTGGTACGCGGTGGCGCTGATGCCGCGAGCGAAGGCGTTGTTGTCGTAGGTCGGAAGGCTGACCAGCGCCAGGATCTCCCCGGTCTGGGGGTTCATCGCCATCACAACGCCGCGCTTGAGACCCGCGGCCTTGACGCCCCAGAGGAGCGCCTTCTCGGCGAGCTTCTGCTGCGTCGTATCGATGGTGAGCCGCAACGAGTCTCCGCCCTGCGCGTCCCGGACGTTCTGCAGCACCTGGATCTTTCGGCCGGACGCGTTCCGCTCGACGCTCTGTGCGCCGTAGACGCCGCGGAGCTCCTTCTCATAGATCGCCTCGACGCCGGCCTTCCCGATGAGGTCGTCCGGGAGGTACCCGTCGTCCTTCTGGGTCTCCAGCTGGTCAGAGTTGATCGGTCCCGTGTATCCCAGGATCTGGGACAGGAGCGGGCCGTCGGCGTACTCGCGGCGTGTCTCCACGACGACCTCTACTCCCGGCAGGTCGAGACGCGACTCCAGGATCAGGTCGGCCGTCGCGCGCGGCACGTCCTGGGCGATCCGCACCAGGTCGAACCGCGAACCCGGATTGGCGTCGATCGCCTCGTTGATGTCGGCGGCGTCCATCGCGACGAGCGACGCGACACGCCCGACCACCTCGGCGCGCCTCGAGAACGGGAGGTCCGCGGGCCGGATTTTTACCGAGAACGACGGAACGTTCGTGACGAGTAGTCGCCCCTGCCGATCGTAGATGAGGCCGCGCGACGAGGGGATCGCCTGGAGAACCGCGCGGTTCGTCGCCGCCAGCGACGAGTACTCCACGCCACGAGCGATCTGGAGATAGAACAGCCGCGCAGTAAGGCCACCGATGGCGAGAACGACCGCGACGCCGAACGCGACGAAGCGGATGACTCGCCGGTCGCGCTCCTGGTGGCCCTCGAGGTACGCGTTCACCAGTCGGCCCGCTCCTCTTCGGCATACCGGTCGCGCAGAGACACGAAGAGCGGGCCGAGGACCGCGGCGACGACGGTGTCGTAGACCGCGCCCGGAAGAAGCGCGCGCAGGGGATCCGAAACCGAAATCGGCGCCGAGAGCGCGCCGAGGACGACAAGAAGCACGAGCGAGTTCACGATGGTCAGGACGAACACGAGGGGAATCGGCGCCAGAGGTCGCGCGCGGGTGAGCGCCCGACCGCCGACATACGCCGCACCGAGCGACAGCAGGAGTGCGAACGCCGACACGCCGAGCGGTCGCGGTGCGAGTACGTCAAGCAGGAGGCCCCCGGCGAACGCCCAGACAAGCCCTGTTTCGAGCCCCGCCGCGACGGTCCAGATGACGCCAAGGACCAGCACGAGATGTGGCTGGACACCGGCGACGGCGATGTGAGGCGCCACGGTCAGCTCGAGTAGTCCGGCAACCACCGCGCCAACCGCAGCGAGGACGAGAGTCATCCCGGACGCCGACCGTGGGCACTGTGTGCGTGGTCGCGCATCCTTGCGTCAAGCACTCGCGGCGACAGATTCGGAGGCAGCTTCACGCCGAACTATCTTACGCCAGTACCCCACCGGCAATGACCCGCAAGTCCCGGATGTGCCCCTAACTGTTTCACGTGAAACACGGGGTCCGGGACCTTTGGCGCCGACAATTTCGCGCCAGCAAATCCGGAATTCACCGGGCGTCGAGTCCCCGATACGTGGCGTCTGGCAGAGTCGCTCGGTAGATGGGCCGTTCGTGGCGACGGGCGCCCGCGGCGACGCGCCGGCGCGGTCGGCGGAAGCCGGGGACGAAGGCCGCTGGATGGTAGAATTAGCACTCGTGATTGACCTCCGGACGGGGCACTGAGTGGCCCAGACGATCGCCTGCGCCAACCAGAAGGGAGGCGTGGGAAAGACCACGACGGTGGTCAATCTGGCCACGTATCTCGCTCTCGCCGGCCAGCGAATCCTCGTCGTCGATCTCGATCCACAGGGAAACGCGACGAGCGGATTCGGCATCGACCGGAATGCCGTCGAGCGGTCCATCTACGACGGGATCATCGATGGTGTTCCACTGGGCGATCTCGCTGTCGCGACCAGCGTCCCGCGTGTCGACCTGATCCCGTCCGCGGTCGGGCTCGCAGGGGCGGAGGTGGAGCTCGCCGGCATCGAACAGCGTGAGCGCCGCCTCGCTCGACTCATCGGGCTCGACGCCGATCGCTACGACTACGTGCTTGTCGACTCGCCTCCCTCGGTCGGGCTCCTCACGGTCAACGCGCTGACCGCCGCGGACTCCGTGCTGATCCCGATCCAGTGCGAGTACTACGCCCTCGAAGGACTCACCCAGCTGATCGCAACCATCAATCTCGTTCGCGACCACCTCAACCCGTCGCTGGAGATCAAGGGAATCGTGCTGACGATGTATGACGCCAGGACGAACCTGTCTGCCGACGTTGCGGCCGAGGTTCGTCGGCATCTCCGCGACGCCGTCTTCGAGACGATCGTGCCACGGAGCGTTCGGCTCTCGGAGGCGCCGAGCTACGGGCTCCCGATCGCGCTGTACCGCCCCGATAGCCGTGGTGCGATCGCGTACCGCGACCTCGCCGCGGAAATGCTTGCGCGCGATCGCGCGCTGCCGCCGACGACACGGGGATCGACGCCGGTGCCGTCGCCCGCACTGCCGGTGCTGGCATGACCGTCCGGCCGGAGCGCCAGCAGGGACTGGGCAGGGGGCTCGCGGCGCTCATTCCGCAGCGGGCCGTGCCCGCCGGCGGGCCCATCGAGATCCCGATTTCGCGGATCCACGCCAACCCGTACCAGCCGCGCAAGACGATGGATTCGGATCAGCTCGCGGGCCTCGCGGCAAGCATCGTCGAACACGGCGTCATCCAGCCGCTGATCGTGACCGAGGCCCTCGACGGTTATCGGTTGATTGCGGGTGAGCGCCGGCTCAGGGCCGCGCAGCTTGCCGGGCTCGACCGCGTCCCTGTCGTCGTCCGCCACGTCGCGGACAAGGAACAGCTCGAGCTCGCGCTCGTCGAGAACCTCCAGCGAAGCGACCTCGATGCCATCGAGGAGGCCCTTGCGTATCGGCAGCTGATCGACGACTTCGGGTTCTCGCAGGACTCCGTGGCTACTCGAGTCGGCCGCGCCCGCTCGACGGTCGCGAACACGTTGCGCCTCCTCGATCTCGATCAAAACGTCCAGGATGCGATCGTCGACGGCCGGCTCACCGAGGGTCACGGGCGCGCACTCGGCGCCCTCCCGATGGACGTCCAGGCCCGCATCGTCGGCACAGTGATCGAAGGCGAGCTGTCGGTACGGCAGACGGAGGAGCTCGTTCGGCGCCTCCGCGACCCGGCGACCAAGCCGGCGACGACCGCGGTGCGGACCGCTGGGGATCCGGACCTCGAGCGCGTCGAGGAGGAGCTTCGCCGCTCGCTCGGCACGAAGGTCAGTCTGGCCAGGACGAGGCGCGGCGGGAGAATCGTGATCGAGTACTACAGCGACGAGGAGCTGAGCCGGCTGTACGAGCGCCTCACGGGGGGACCGGCGTGACCGAGGAAGCGACGCGCACGCGCGTGCCGCGGACCGTGCCGCCCGGACCCGCACCCGCCGCCAACGGCAACGGCAAGGCCGCCGCGGAGGCGAGTCCACGCCGCCGCGGCAAGGCCGCAGCCGGGGCGGACTACACCGCCGCGAGCATCCAGGTCCTCGAGGGCCTCGAAGCGGTTCGGCGCCGCCCCGGCATGTACATCGGCTCCACGGACGTCCGCGGCCTGCACCACCTCGTGTGGGAGGTCGTCGACAACTCCATCGACGAAGCCATGGCCGGCCACGCGTCGACCATCCACGTCACGCTGCAGACGGACGGGACGGTCGTCGTACAGGACGACGGACGTGGCGTGCCCGTGGGACGGCACTCGACCGGAAAGGATGCCCTCGAGGTCGTGCACACCGTGCTCCACGCGGGCGGGAAGTTCGGTGGCGGCGGCTACAAGGTCTCGGGCGGCCTTCACGGCGTCGGCGTCAGCGTCGTCAATGCGCTCTCCGAGTTCCTCCGCGTCGAGTCGGCACGCGACGGCCAGATCCACGCACAGGAGTACGTCCGCGGCAAGCCGACCATGCCTGTCCGGAAGATCGGGCCGGCGAATGGTCGTCGCGGCACGCGGACGATGTTCCGCGCCGACCCGACCGTTTTCGAGACGACCGAGTACTCGTTCGAGACGATCACCCAGCGACTGCGCGAGTCGGCCTACCTGACGAAGGGGGTCTGGATCACGTATGTCGACGAGCGGCTCGATCGCGAGCGGTCGTTCTACTTCGAGGGCGGCCTCCAGTCGTTCGTCCGCCACCTCAACCGCAACAAGGAGGTTCTTCACAACCGCCCGATCTACGTCGAGCGTCGTGAGGGCCAGACCGCGGTCGAGGTCGCGCTCCAGTACAACGACACGTACACGGAGAACGTCCTCGCCTTCGCCAACAACATCAACACGGTCGATGGCGGGACGCACGTTACCGGCTTCCGCGCGGCGCTGACGAGCTCGCTCAACGACTGGGCGCGACGCGCCGGCGTGCTCAAGGACTCCGACGGCAACCTCTCCGGCGACGACGTCCGCGAAGGGCTGACGGCGGTTATCAGCGTCAAGCTGACGGATCCCCAGTTCGAGGGCCAGACGAAGGCCAAGCTGGGCAATGCGGAGGTCAAGGGCCAGGTCCAGACCGCGCTCGCCGACAGCCTCGGCCAGTACCTCGACGAGAATCCCGGCGACGGCCGCCGGATCATCGAGAAGTGCCTCACGGCGGCGCGGGCCCGCGAGGCGGCGCGCAAGGCGCGCGACCTCGTCATCCGGAAGGGTGCACTCGACGGCCTGTCGCTGCCTGGCAAGCTCGCCGACTGCCAGGAGCGCGATCCTGCGCGCAGCGAGCTCTACATCGTCGAGGGCGACTCTGCCGGAGGCTCCGCGAAGCAGGGTCGCGATCGCCGCTTTCAGGCGATCCTCCCGCTGCGGGGGAAGCTCCTCAACGTCGAGAAGGCGCGCCTCGACAAGATCGTCGCCAGCGAGAACGTCCGGCCGCTGATCATCGCGCTCGGCGCCGGAATCGAGGGCATCGGCGAGAGCTTCGACCTCGACAAGCTCCGCTACCACCGGGTCATCATCATGACCGACGCCGACGTCGACGGCGCCCACATCCGCACTCTGCTCCTGACGTTCTTCTACCGTTTCATGCCGAAGGTGATCGAGGCCGGCTACCTGTACGTCGCACAGCCGCCGCTGTACCGCATCAGCACCGGCAAGGTGACGCGATACGCGCAAAGTGAGAAGGACCGCGACCGGATCATCAAGGAGTTCAACGTCAAGAACCTCTCGGTGCAGCGGTTCAAGGGCCTCGGCGAGATGAACGCGGACCAGCTCTGGGATACGACGATGAACCCGGAGACGCGGACGCTCCTCCGCGCGGAGATCGACGACGCCGCCGCGGCCGATGCGATCTTCACGATGCTGATGGGCGAGAAGGTCGGGCCGCGCAAGGATTTCATCAAGTCCGAGGCCAGGAAGGTCCGCAACCTTGACGTCTGACGCCCGGGGCGGCGTCGTGGCCGGACCCGGCGTCACTCCGTTCGACCTCGCGCCTCACAACTGCTTCGCGTGCGGAACGCTGAACGCGCACGGCATCCACCTTCTCCTCCACGTGGAGCGCGGACGCGCCTGGACGGAGCTTTCGTTGCCGGCCCACTTCCAGGGCTGGAACGGGATGGCCCACGGCGGAATCGTGTGCGCGATCCTCGACGAGGTCATGGCGTGGGCGCTTGTCGGCGAGGACAACTGGGGCGTCACGGCGCGGATGTCGGTCGAGTTCAAGCGACCGGTTGCGATCGGTGAGGCGATCAAGGCGTGGGGCGAGATCACTCGAGCGCGGCGTCGGATCGTCGAGACGGCCGGCATGATCGTTGACGCGGACGGCCGAATACTCGCCACCGGGACAGGCACATACCTCGCCGCCGATGAGGAGCGCAAGCGAGAGCTTCGGCGGCAATACGGTTTTCGGCTCGCGGAGGCGGGCGATACACGCGGCATTCAGGACAGCGTTGCGACCACGCTGACGTCGGTGCGATGACGGCGGCGGAGGGCGCCTCGACGAGCCCTGTCACGGCCCGCGCGGTCGCGTTCGTCGCCGCGCGCCGAGAATCGGCGGAGGCGATCGGGCGAGCGCTTGCCGACTCGATCCATGAGCCGACCGAGTTCGCCGCGGAGCTTCGCCGCGGCCTCGCCTCGCTTGCCGACCCCGAATACCTCGCCGCTCAACGGCTGATCGCGCCCGGGATCGGCCCGCTGCTCGGCGTGCGGTGGCCGCTCAATGCGGCGGTAGCGCGCGGCTTTCGCGGCGCCACGCGCAGCGTCAGCTCGTCGTCGCTCCTGCAGGTCGCGGATCGATTGCTCGGCGAGGACGCCCTCGAGCTCCACTGGTTCGCGTTCGGTCTGCTCGAGCGCGTCGTGACGACGGATCCGGAGCAGGCGTGGCAGCTGCTTCGCCGGGCAGCGCGCCAGGCCGGTGACTGGATCACGGTCGACAGCCTCGCCCACCCGTACGGGCGGGGAATCCTCCGCGAGCCGTTCCGCTGGGCGGAGCTCGAGCAGCTCGTCTTCTCGCCGTCGCGCTGGGAGCGACGCCTCGTCGGCTCGACCGTGGCGACCATTCCGTTCGTCGACCACGCGACAGGCCGTGAGCTGAACGTCGCGGCGCGCGGTCTCGGAATGATCGCCGACCTCATCGGCGACGACGAGCCCGACGTCCAGAAGGCGCTCGCGTGGGCCCTTCGGTCGCTGGTGCTCGTCGACGTGGACGCGGTCGCAGCGTTTTGTCGAGCCGAAGCCGCGGCCGCGGCAGCCACGGACGACGGGCACCGGGCGTGGGTCATCCGCGACGTCCTCGCCAGGCTCGACGCCGGCACCGCCAACGAGATTCGTTCGGTGCTCGCAGGCGTTCGTCGGCGCACCGGCGATCCCGCAACCTCACGCGCATCGGAAACGAGGGCGCGGTTCGGCTCGCCGACCATCGCCCGCGGCGCGTCAGGACCGCCGCTCACTTGACCGACATGACGACACACCGTCTCCGCGGCTCCGCGGCGGACCCCAGGAGAGCTGATTCGTGACGGACGACATGGGCAACATCCGCGCCATCCACGTCGAGGACGAGATGCGGGTGAGCTATCTCGACTACGCGATGAGCGTCATCGTCGCTCGCGCGCTGCCCGACGTCCGCGACGGCCTCAAGCCCGTCCATCGCCGGATCCTCTACACGATGGGCGAGATGGGCCTGTCGGCGACGAGCTCGTTCCGCAAGTGCGCGGCGATCGTCGGCGAGGTGATGGGGAAGTACCACCCCCACGGCGACGTGGCGCTCTACGACGCACTCGTCCGGCTCGCACAGGACTTCTCGATGCGCTACCCGCTGGTCGACGGGCAGGGCAACTTCGGGTCCGTCGACGGCGACGCCGCGGCCGCCATGCGCTACACCGAGGCGCGCCTCACGGGCATTGCCGCCGAGATGCTCGCGGACATCGACAAGGAAACCGTCGACTACGTCGACAACTACGACGGGACGCAGAAGGAGCCGTCGGTCCTGCCGGCGAAGCTGCCGAACCTGCTCATCAACGGCTCGAGCGGGATCGCCGTCGGGATGGCGACGAACATCCCGCCGCATCACCTCGGCGAGATCGCCGACGCGACGATGGCGCTGATCGACGACCCCGAGATCACCGCCGACGAGCTGTGCAACTTCGTGCTGGGCCCTGACTTTCCGACGGGCGGCACGATCTACCGGTTCGAGCAGCAGCGGAACGTGCTCACCGGCGAGTGGGAGCGCGTCGACGCGATTCGGCAGATGTATGCGCACGGCCGCGGTCGCGTCGTCATGCGTGCGCAGGTCGCGTTCGAGGAGATCCGCGGCGACCGGATGGCGATCATCGTGACGGAGCTGCCGTACCAGGTGAACAAGTCCGCGCTGCTCGAAAAGATCGCCGACATGGTCAAGGAGAAGCGGATCGAGGGCATCGCGGATCTGCGCGACGAGTCGGATCGCGACGGGATGCGGATGTACATCGAGATCAAGCGCGACGCCAATCCGCACAAGGTGCTGAACAACCTCTTCAAGCACACGCCGCTGCAGCTGGCGTTCAACATGAACATGCTCGCGCTCGTCGACGGCCAGCCGCAGACGCTGCCGCTGAAGTCCGTCCTCCAGCACTACGTCGATCACCGCCGCGACATCGTTCGACGGCGCACCGAGTTCGACCTCGGCAAGGCTCGCGCGCGCGCCCACATCCTCGAGGGCCTCAAGATCGCCCTCGACAACCTCGATGCCGTGATCCGCACGATCCGGGAGTCGGCGGACGTGGATCTCGCCCGGACGAACCTGATGAGCGGCTTTGAGCTCACCGAGCTGCAGGCCCAGGCGATCCTCGACATGCGGCTGGCGCGGCTCGCGGCGCTCGAGCGCAAGAAGATCGAGGACGAGTACCTCCAGGTCATCCAGCTCATCGCCGAGCTGGAGGACATCCTGGCCAATCCACAGCGCGTCCTCCAGATCATCAAGGACGAGCTGACCGAGCTGAAGCGCAAGTACGCCGGCGATCGCCGCACGCGCGTCGCGGACGACTCGAGCCGCGAGATGACCGACGAGGACCTCATCGCGGACGAGGACGTCGTCATCACCATCAGCGGCCGCGGCTACATCAAGCGGCAGCCGGTCGCCACGTACCGCCGCCAGCACCGCGGCGGCAAGGGGATCATCGGCCACGTCACGCGCGAGGAAGACGCCGTCGACAGTTTGCTCGTCGCGAACACGCACGACTGGGCCCTGTTCTTCACGAACCGCGGCCGCGTGTTCAGCGCCAAGGTCCACATGATTCCGGACGCCAGCCGGCAGGCGAAGGGCATCCCGATCATCAACCTGCCCGGCGTCCAGGTCGAGGCCGGCGAGTTCCCGCGGGCGACGATCGTCCTGCCGAACTTCGAGCCCGGCCACTACCTCGTGATGGCAACCGTTCGCGGCCACATGAAGAAGACGCCGCTCGAGCAGTTCGAGCGCGTTCGGTCGACCGGCATCCGGGCGATCACGATCAACGACACGGACGAGCTCGCCTGGGTCGACGTGTCGAGCGGCGGCGACGACATCATCATCGCCACGGCGCAGGGGATGCTCGCGCGGTTCGCGGAATCGGAGGTCCGGCCGATGGGCCGCGACGCCGCCGGGGTCATCGGCATCCGGCTCCTCAAGCGCGAGGGCGACCAGGTCGTCGCGATGACGGTCGTCGAGCCGGAATCGGACCTGCTCGTCCTGACCGAGACCGGCTACGGCAAACGCGTCCCCCTGACCGAGTTCCGGCGCAAGCACCGGGGCGGCCAGGGCGTCCGGCTGATCGCGCTCGAGGGCAAGAAGACCGGGGCGGTCGCGGCGGTCCAGCAGGTCACCGAGGAGGACGAGGAGCTCCTCCTGATCTCCGCGGGCGGTCAGGTCATCCGGACGGAGACGAACAGCGTCAACCGCTACTCGCCCGGCGCGCGCGGGGTGACCGTGATGCGGCTCGCCGAGGGCGACCGCGTGGTCGGCATCGCGGCGTTCCGGCCCGGGCTGGCAGAGCACGAGGATGTCGGCGACAATGACGCCCCGGGACCGGCCCCCGACGAAGGCCCGGGGCGCGGCGCCTGACAGCGCGGCGGCGTTCGAACGAGCTGGAGGCGCCGGTGTACGCGGACCAGTTCGAGATCTACCACGGCAACGCGAACCCCGACCTGGCGCGGAAGATCTGCCGCTACCTGGGGTCCGAGCCGGGGAAGCTCGAGGTGTTCCAGTTCGCGAACGAGAACATCTTCGTCAAGATTCTGGACAACGTCCGTGAGAAGGACGTCTTCCTGATCCAGCCGACGTCACACCCCGTGAACCAGTCGATCATGGAGCTCCTGATCATGATCGACGCGTTCAAGCGGGCGAGCGCGGGGCGCATCACGGCCGTCATCCCGTTCTACGCGTACGGCCGCTCGGACAAGAAGGATCAGCCGCGCGTGCCGATCACGGCCCGCCTGATCGCCGACATGATCACCGTCGCCGGCGCCGATCGGGTGCTGACGATGGACCTCCACCAGGGCCAGATCCAGGGCTTCTTCAACATCCCGGTCGATGAGCTGACCGCGGTCTACCACCTCTCGGCGTACTTCAAGCACAAGCACTTCGAGGACCTCGTCGTCGTCACCGACCTCGGGTTCGCGAAGCGGGCGCGGACGTTCGCCGAGCTCCTCGACGCGCCGCTCGCCATCATCGAGAAGCGGCGCATCGGGAACCTCGACCGCGCCGAGCTGATGAACGTCATCGGCGAGGTCCGAGGCCGGACCGCGATCATCGTCGACGACGAGATCGACACCGCGGGGACCCTCATCGAGATCGTGCGTGCACTTGAGCGCGAGGGCGTCTCGGAGATCTACGCCTGCGCCACGCACGGCGTGCTCAGCGACCCCGCGATCGACCGCATCCGCGACTCGAGTCTGCGTGAGATCGTCCTGACCGACACGATCCCGCTGCCACCGGCGAAGCGGATCCCGAAGATCCGGACGATCTCCGTCGCGCCGCTCATCGGCGAGGCGATCAAGCGGATCCACCGCGGCGAGTCGGTCGGTGCGCTCTTCTCGAGCGAGGTCTCGTTCACCCAGGAGATGCTGCTCTGGGAGGACGGTGTCGCGCGGAAGCTCGATCTCCGGATCGAACCGGGCCACGAAGCCGACGCCGACGACGGCGGGGACGGCAACGGGGACGACGCACGAGAGCCTCCGCAGCTCGCGTCGGCCGTCAATCCCGCCGACCGATGAGCCTCCAGCTCCACCGACCGGACGGCAAGGGCAACCTGGAACCGCGCCGGGTCGCCGACTCGAACTGGCGCAACCAGCTCGACCTGCCCCGCTGGGGCGCCGGCCTGCGTGGCAAGCGCCTGCCGGAGCTCGGCAACCCGGAGATGAACCCCACCACGACGGGCCGCTCCGTCGCGTTCTGGCTCGCCCTGGCCGCGCTGACGTTCGTTCTGTTGGTTCTTGGCTACGGCACCGGGTTCTGGCACCTCGTCCGCTGATCCGGCGACTCGAGGCAGGATCCTCCGAGGTCCGAGGCGAAGCTCCGCGACGCCATCGGCCCGAGGACTTCTGGCACCTCGTCCGCTGATCCGGCGATCAGCAGCTTGATCCGGCTTCGGTCCGAACGGCCCGTATACTTCTCCGGATATGCGTTTCCTTTCCCGTTTCGTCGATTCCAACGACCGCGAGCTCCGGCAGATCCAACCCCTCGTCGACGAGGCCAATGACCTCGAAGCCGAGATTCAGGCCCTCTCCGACGACGAGATCCGCGCCCGCATCGATGCCGTCCGGGCGGAGATCCGCGAGGCCGCCGAGCCCGACGAGCCGTCCGACGACGAGCTCCACCACGAGGATCTCGAGCGTCGCCGCGAGCTCGCCAGGGCCCGTCGCAAGGAGGAGCAGCGGCGGATCCAGGCCGCCCTCGACGTCGCGGCGCCGGAAGTATTCGCCATGGCCCGCGAGGCCATGCGCCGGACGCTTGGGATGCGCCATTTCGACGTCCAGCTGATCGGTGGCGCCGTCCTCCACCAGGGCAAGATCGCGGAGATGCGAACGGGCGAGGGCAAGACCTTCGTCCCGACGCTCGCGGCCGTCCTCAACGCGCTGAGCGGTCGCGGCGTCCACGTCGTCACCGTCAACGACTACCTCGCCCGCCGTGACCCGCAGTGGATGGGCCCGGCCTTCCACTTCCTCGGCGTCAGCGTCGGGATCATCACTCACGATGCCTCTTACCTCTTCGAGCCCGGCTATCCCACGAGCGACGAGCGCCTCATCAACCTGCGGCCGGTCGACCGCCGCGCGGCCTACGCGGCGGACATCACCTACGGCACGAACAACGAGTTCGGGTTCGACTACCTCCGCGACAACATGGTCGCGGAGCTCGACCAGCGGGTGCAGCGCGAGCGGAGCTACGCGATCGTCGACGAGGTCGACAACATCCTCATCGACGAGGCGCGGACGCCGCTCATCATCAGCGGCCAGGCGGAGGAATCGGCAGATCTCTACTACACGTTCGCGAGGCTCGTCCCGCGCCTGAAGGCGCGGCCCGAGGGCGCCGAAGAGGGGGGCGACTACTTCGTCGATCTCAAGGATCGCGCCGTCTCGCCGACGGAGGACGGCGTCGACAAGATGGAGGGGCTGCTCGGCGTCGCGAACATGTACGACGCCGATCCGCGGCTCGCCCGCCACTTCGAACAGGCGCTCAAGGCGCACGCGCTGTACAAGCGAGACCGTGACTACATCGTCAAGGACGGCGAGATCATCATCGTCGACGAGTTCACCGGCCGGCAGATGCCGGGCCGGCGCTGGAGCGAGGGGCTGCATCAGGCAATCGAGGCGAAGGAGGGCCTGCGGGTCCAGCGCGAGAGCGTCACCCTCGCCACGATCACATTCCAGAACTACTTCCGCCTCTACGACAAGCTCGCCGGGATGACGGGCACGGCGATGACGGAAGCGGAGGAGTTTTCGAAGATCTACAACCTCGAGGTTGTCGCGATCCCGACCCGCCGGCCGATGGTCCGCGAGGACGAGCCGGACCTCGTGTTCCGCAATGAGCAGGGCAAGTTCAACGCGCTCATCGAGGAGGTCGTCGAGATGACCGAGGCCGGCCGGCCGGTCCTCGTCGGCACGGTGAGCGTGGAGAAGTCCGAGATCCTGTCGTCGATGCTCAAGCGCCGCGGCATCAGGCACGAGACGCTCAACGCGAAGTTCCACGAGAAGGAATCGGGCATCGTCGCCCAGGCTGGCAAGACCGCCGCGGTGACGATCGCGACGAACATGGCCGGCCGCGGCACGGACATCCTCCTCGGGGGGAACCCCGCCGGGCTCGCCTCCGACATGCTCCATCGGCGCGGGCTCAACCCCGCGGAGGTCGACAAGGCGACGTACGACGAGGCCCTCGCGGAGGCGAAGCTCGTCTGCGACGAGGACCACGAGCGCGTCGTCGGCGCGGGCGGCCTCCACATCATCGGCACCGAGCGGCACGACTCGCGGCGGATCGACAACCAGCTTCGCGGCCGAGCCGGTCGCCAGGGCGACCCCGGCAGCTCGCGGTTCTACCTGTCCCTCGAGGACGACCTGATGAAGCGGTTCGCCTCGGACCGCGTCGCCGGCCTCATGGAGCGGATGGGACTCGAGGACGACGTCGCGATCGAGTCGCGCATCGTGTCGAAGACCATCGAGAGCGCGCAGAGCCGCGTCGAGGGCTACAACTTCGACGTCCGCAAGCGGGTCGTCGAGTTCGACGACGTCATCAACAAGCAGCGCGAGACGATCTACGCCGAGCGCGACAAGGTCCTCCGCAACGAGGACCTGACGGACACGGTCCGTGCGTTCCTGGGCGACGAGGTCGATGCGATCGTCGACCAGTTCCTGAGCGCGCCGTCGCCGGACGACTGGAACATGGAGGGCCTCGCCGCCGCGCTCGCGGCAATGGGTGTCGACGGCGCGGGCGCGACCGAAGACGAGCTGTGGGAGCTGGGTGGCAGCGACGCGATCGCGGAGCATCTCCACGATCTCGTCGAGGCGCGGATCGAGGCCCGCGAGCGCGAGGTGGGAGACGCCGACTGGGCGCTCGTCGAGCGCCTCGTTCTGCTTCGCACGATCGATTCCCTGTGGGTCGAGCACCTCACGGAGCTCGACGACATGCGTCGCGGCATCGGCCTGCGTGGCTACGCACAGCAGGACCCGCTCAACGAGTTTCGTCGCGAGGCGTTCCGACTGTACGAGGAGCTTCGCGGCCTCATCCGCCACCAGGTGGCGACAACGATCTTCCGCGTGACCGTCACGCGTCAGCCGGCGGAGCAGCCCGTCGGCGTCGGCAACGGCGACGGTTCTCGCGACCGGCGAACGTCCGGCGCGCGGGGCCGCGCCGCCGTCGGCGCCGCGGCGGCGGGCGCGACGGCGGGCGCCGGCATCGCGCGCGGGCTGCCGGAGGGACCTGCGGTCCGCGGCGTCACGGAATCGCTCGGCGAGCAGGCGGTCGACGCCGCGCGCGGTACCTCAGTCGCGCCGTCCAACGGCTCGCGCGCGGGCTTCACGCCGTCCGGTGACCGGATCGGACGCAACGATCCGTGCTACTGCGGGTCCGGGTTGAAGTACAAGAAGTGCCACGGGCGCTGATCTCGCCGAATCGAGCAGCGGCGCACCGCCGGCGGCGATGCGCCGCGAGCTGATCCGCCTCGCCCTTGTCGCACTCGGCGGCGTCCTCGTCGTCACCGCCTACGCCACGGTCCGGATCTGGGAGCAGGGCGACCGCGACGAGCAGCGTCCGGCTGATGCGATCGTCGTGCTGGGTGCCGCGCAGTACGACGGGCGACCCTCGCCGGTATTCCGGGCGCGTCTCGAGCACGCCGTATCGCTCTACCAGCAGGGGCTTGCGCCGCTCCTCGTCGTGACCGGCGGCAAGGCGGCCGGCGACCGCACCACCGAGGCCGCCGTCGCGCGCGCGTTTGCGATCGCCAACGACGTGCCTGTGGACGCGATTCTCGTCGAGGACCGCGGCCGCAACACGCTCGATTCGCTGCGAACAGTCGGCTCGATGCTTCACAAGCGAGGCTTGAGCAGCGCGGTCTTCGTGTCGGACCGGACGCACATGCTCCGCGTGCTGCGGATCGCGCGCGACCAGGACATCACGGCGTGGGGATCGCCGACGGAGACGAGCCCGACGGACACGGACCGTGGTCGCCGCGTCGACGCCACGCTCCACGAGCTCGCCGCGCTCGCGGCTTATTTCGTCGGCGGCGTCGGCGACCCCGAACCGCCGACTGCGGCCGGTCGGTAGCGCACCGCGACTGGCGGTGATTTATTCGCGCCCACGGTGCGGAAAAAGCCGTCCTCCCTCTTGGCGCAGGCATGGCAACCACCTATACTCCACAAAACTTCCCCAGGGATCCCCACCGATCCCGCGCATGCCCCCGCCCC
>DATFPL010000094.1:0-3801 GCA_035264845.1 Candidatus Limnocylindrales bacterium
ATGGTCCGCGACGTGGAGCCCGGTGAGATCGTCGTGCTCGAGCAGGGCCGCGCGCCGGTGTCGGTACGGTTCGCGGACGCGACGCCCGCGCTCTGCGTGTTCGAGCTCATCTACTTCGCCCGGCCCGACTCGTACATGGAGGGGCGCAACCTGTACGAGGCGCGCCGGAAGATGGGGATGCAGCTCGCGATCGAGCATCCGACGGACGCCGACCTCGTGATGCCCGTCCCCGACACCGGCGCGCCGGCGGCCGCCGGCTACGCCGAGTCGTCCGGCCTCCCGTACCGCGAGGGTCTCGTCCGCAACCGCTACACAGGTCGGACCTTCATCCAGCCGTCGCAGACGCTCCGCCACAGCGGCGTGACGATGAAGCTCAACCCGCTCCGGGAGGTCGTTCGCGGCAAGCGCCTGACGGTCGTCGACGACTCGATCGTCCGCGGCACGACGACGAAGCAGATCGTCGACCTGCTCCGGCGCGCCGGCGCGACCGAGGTGCACATCCGAATCAGCGCGCCACCGATCTACCACCCGTGCTTCTACGGCATCGACACGCAGGTCGAGACGGAGCTCATCGCGGCGACCCACACGCAGGACGAGATCCGCGACTTCATCGGCGCCGATTCGCTCGGCTACCTGTCGATCCGTGGTGTCCTCGCTGCGCTCGACCTGCCGTACGACCGCTTCTGCTTTGCCTGCTTCGACGGCAACTACCCGGAGCCCGTTCCGTATGACGCGGCGCGGCGGAAGTTCATGCTCGAGGAAGCAGTCGTCGCCGGTGGCTAGGCGGTCGGCGTACGCAGAGTCGGGCGTCGACGTCGACGCCGGGGAGCGCGCGGTCGCGCTCATGCGCGCGGCCGTCGAATCGACACGGCGGCCGGAGGTCGTCGGCGCGCTGGGCGGGTTCGGTGGCGCGGTTGCGCTGCCGGCGGGCTACCGCGAGCCGGTGCTCGTCAGCTCGACCGACGGGGTCGGGACGAAGACCGCGCTCGCCGTCGCGCTGCGGCGGTACGAGACCATCGGCCGCGACCTCGTCGCGATGTGTGCGGACGACGTCGTGTGCACCGGCGCGGCGCCGCTCTTCTTCCTCGACTACATCGCGGTCGGCAGGCTCGACCCGACGGACGTCGCGCAGCTCGTCGGCGGCGTGGCGGCCGGTTGCGTCGAGGCGCGCTGCGCCCTCGTCGGTGGAGAGACCGCGGAGCACCCGGGGCTCATGGAGCCGGACGCGTTCGACCTCGCCGGCTGTTGTGTCGGCGTCGTCGAGCGCGACCAGATGATCGACGGCTCGGCTGTTCGTGTCGGCGACGCGATCGTGGGTCTCGCCTCGTCCGGGCTCCATGCCAACGGCTACTCGCTCGTCAGGACGCTTCTCGAGCGCTGGCAGCTCGACCTGACGCGCCCGTACCAGGAGCAGCTCCGACTGAGCCTCGGCGACGCCGCGACCGACCCCGCGATCGACGCCGAGCCCGCGCACGCACTCGCGACATTGGGCGAGGTTCTGCTGACGCCGACGACGATCTACACGCCGATCGTCCTCGGGCTGCGCGACGCGCTTCTCGAAGCGGGCACCGACATCCACGCGATCGCGCACGTGACCGGCGGCGGGCTGCCGGGCAACGTGCCGCGGATGCTGCCGCACGAGCTCGCCGCTCGTCTCGATCCCTCGCGCTGGCCCGTGCCGTCCGTCGTCCGGCTCATGGCCGCGCTCGGTGGCCTGGACGACGAGGAGTCGCGCGCCACGTTCAACGCGGGACTCGGCATGGTCGTCGCGATCGACCGCGATGCCATTCCGGTCGCGCTCGCCGCGCTCGAGGCGGCGGGCACGGATGCGTGGGTCGTCGGCGAGGTCGTCGACGCCGGCGCGGTCGCTGGCTTGCGGTACGTCGAGGGCACGCTGGGGACGGGCCGCTGAACGGTCGGATCGCGGTCGGCGTTTCGGGCGCGGGGTCGAACCTCCGGGCGCTCGTCGCCGCGGCGCTCCGGGGCGAGCTCGGGGCCGAGGTTGCGCTCGTCTTCGCGGATCGGGCCTGCCCGGCGCTCGACTGGGCGGCGGAGCAGGGGATCGACACCGCGCTCATCCCGGGCGGGACCGACGAAACCCTCGGCGAGTTGCTCGCGGCCTCGTCGATCGACGTCGTCGTCCTCGCCGGGTACCTGCGGATCGTGGGGCCTCGCGTGCTCACGGGCTTCGGCGGCCGAATCCTCAACACGCATCCGTCGCTTCTCCCGGCCTTTCCCGGCGCGACCGCGGTCCGCGATTCGCTGGATGCAGGTGTCGCCGTAACGGGCTGCACGATCCATCTCGTCACGGACGTCCTCGACGGCGGGCCGATCGTCGCGCAGGAGAGCGTCGTCGTCCTGGCCGACGACGACGAGGCGATGCTCCGCTCGCGCATCCAGGCGGTCGAGCACCGACTGCTTTCGCGCGCGACAGCGCTCGTCGCGGCCGGCGCAGTATCCGCGACCGGGCGTGCGCGACGCGCGGACATCGACGTCGCGCGCGCGGACGCCGCGGTTCCGCGTCCGCGCCGCGCGCTCCTGTCCGTGTCCGACAAGTCCGGTCTCGCCGCATTCGCCGCGGGCCTCGTCCGGCACGGCTTCGAGCTCGTCTCCACGGGCGGCACCGCGCGCACGCTCCGCGACGCCGGCCTCCCCGTCACGGACGTCTCCGCGGTCACCGGCTTCCCGGAGATGCTCGACGGCCGCGTCAAGACGCTCCACCCCCGCGTCCACGGCGGCCTCCTCGCGGACACCCGCAGCGCCGATCACCGCCGCCAGCTCATCGCCGCCGGCATCGCGCCGTTCGAGCTGGTCGTCGTCAACCTCTATCCGTTCGCCGCCGCGGTAGAGCGGCCCGGCATCGCATTCGAGGAGCTTGTCGAGGAGATCGACATCGGCGGGCCGGCGATGGTACGGGCGGCGGCAAAGAACCACGCCAATGCCGCGATCGTCACGTCGCCGGCGCGGTACGACGCCGTCCTCGCCGCGATCGCGGGCGAGGGGAGGGTGCCGCTCGGCCTGCGGTCGGCTCTCGCCGTCGAGGCGTTCCGCCACACGGCGGCCTACGACGCCCGGATCGCGGCGGAGCTGCCGTGTCGGATGGACGCCGCGGGCGTCGAGCTGCCCGACGAGCCTGGGCTGCCGCGCTCGTCCGATCCGTATCCGCCGACATTGACGATCGGGCTCGAGAAGGTGGAGACGCTCAGGTACGGCGAAAACCCGCACCAGCCGGCGGCGCGGTACCGGCGACCCGGCAAGGGAGGGGAGCGCGGCCCGTTCAGTAACGGCGAGCCGCCGCTCCAGGGCAAGACGCTGTCGTACAACAACGTCCTCGACGCGTCGGCGGCCGCCGCCATCGCGCGGTCGCTTCGCGGCCCGGCGTGCGTCATCGTCAAGCACACCAACCCGTGCGGCGCCGCGGAGCGCGCGACAACCCTCGACGCGTGGCGCGACGCGCTCGCGGGCGATCCCGTGTCGGCGTTCGGTGGCGTCGTCGGTCTCACCCGCAGCGTCGACCGTGGCGTCGCGGAGGCGCTCGCATCGATGTTCCTCGAGGTGGTCGTCGCTCCCGGGTTCGACGACGAGGCGCGTGACGTCCTCGCGGCGAAGCCGAACCTGCGACTCGTCGTCGATCCGACGCTCGCCGACGATGACACCCGTCCATCAGCGAATGCAACGGGCTCCGTCCGCACCGCCGGCGGCGCGGTCCTCGTCGCGACTCCGGACACGGCGCACGACGATCCAGGCGAATGGGTCACGGTGACGCGCCGCCCGCCGACCGCCGCGGAGGAACGGGACCTC
>DATFPL010000095.1:0-4656 GCA_035264845.1 Candidatus Limnocylindrales bacterium
GGGTGACCCGCCGCGGCCGGTCGTGAGGCTCGACCCCCGCGGAGGCGGCGCCGCGGCCGCGGTTCGCCCGCCCGGTGTCCGCGTCGTCCTCGATGCGCGGCCGCTCCAGGAGCCCGACCGCGCGCCGACGACCGCCGCCTACCTCGGGTCGCTGCTCGCGGCCTACGACGCAAGCCCGCTCGAGGGGGAATCGTTCGCCTTCCTCCTCGGGTCGGATCTTGACGACCCGACGGCGTCGCTGGCGCGGCTGTCGGTCGTCGGGCGACGGCTTCTGCCGCCGACGCGGCTGCTCCGGTCGGGCGCCCTGACCGTCGATCCCTTCGTCCTCCGCGGCGCGTCGCTCGGCGCGGCGTGGCGCGCGGAACGTGGCGGGGCGGCGGGCGCCGTGTATCACGCAGCCGGCGGAGGGGTGCCGCTCCTGTCGCGGATCCCGACCGTCGTCACGCTGCTGGACCTCGCCCCGTGGGAGCTGCCGCACGCGTACCAGCGCGGGACGGCAACGCGGTTCGGCCAGCGCCTTCGTGCTCAGCTCCTCCGAGACGCCGCGGCCGTCATCGTCGGGACGCCGGCGGTCGCGTCGGCCGCTCGGCGCCTGCTCCATCTCCGCCGTGACCGCGTCCACCTCGTGCCGCTCGCCGCGCGACCGGAGTTCCGGCCGCTTGCGGCCGAGACCGCGAACGTCCGCGTCGAGCGCGAACGCCTTGGCCTGCCGCCGCGCTACCTCGTCTACTCCGGGCGGTACGACGCGCGGCAGGATCTCTCGACACTCCTCCGCGCCCTGGCCGATCTCGCCGCTCGCGGACGGCCCGCGTCGCTCAGCGACGACGCGCCGTGGCCGCCGCGCCTGTTGCTCGTCGGCGCGTCGCCTGACGACCGAGCCGCGGTTGCCCGTGCCGCCGCGCGAGAGGGCGTCGGCGAGTCGCTCGCGTACGCGCCGGCGCTCCCCACCGAGCGGCTCGCGACACTGGTGGCCGGCGCACGCGCCGCGATCCTGCCGGTCGTGTCCGAAGCCGCGGGGCTCGCGGCGGTCGAGGCGATCGCGTCCGGAACACCGGTGGTCGCGTCCGCGGTCGGCGCCCTGCCGGACATCGTCGGCACGGCCGGAATCCTCGTCGAGCCGCGCGATCCGGGCCGGCTCGCCGTCGCGCTCGCGACGGCGTGGAGCGACGACGGGATCCACGAGGGGCTCGTCGCCGCGGCGATGGACCGCGCGAGAGGTGATCGGCGGACGTGGCTGGACGTTGCCGCAGACACGCGCCGCGTCTACGCCGCCGTGGGCGTCCGCCCGTTGCAGCGGAGCGCGTGAGGGGCCGCTGCCGGCGCATCGCGCCCTCGAAGTTCAGATCGCGCGCATCGTCCCCGGCTGCGGCCGTGGCGGCGCCGGCGGCCGCTTGCCGTCACGGATCGTGACCACGGAGCCGGTCTCGAGGACCTGCACGAACGTCTGACCGACCGTCAGCGTGACCTCGCGGCCGGAGGCGTCGTAGAAGCGCGTCGGCTTCGTGATCCCCGCCTTCCGCCACGTGCCCTTGACTGTCCGGCCGTTCGTCGCGATCCACGCGGTCCCCTTGCCGACGATCGTCGCCTCCAGCCGGTGTTTGCTCGGGTGCCCGTCGTTGAGGGGCGCGAAGCGCACGAGCATGATCACGACGTTCTTCGGCGCGACCTGCCTGCCCGTCGCGGCGTCGATCTGGCGCTTCGACCCCGTGACGCTCCGCTTGTACGTGTTCGACGCGCGGTCGTAGCGATACCTGATGTGGTTGGCCCGATAGCCGACGTCGATCTGGCCCCCCGTTGGTCGTCCGTCGAGGGGCGCGTCGGGCGCGAACTTCCAGAGCGCCGCCGTCGCGCCGTCCCTGGCGCGGATCGCGCGCGCCAGCTGCCGCAGGTGGTCGCCGTCGCTGTACACGTTGTGCGGCGCGAATCGCTCCTTGATGCGCCAGAGGTAGACGCCCTCCCAACGGAAGTCCTCGGCGTCGTAGACCCACTTTCCGCCGCCGTTCGCGCGCAGGGCGGCGAGCGCCTGGGGCGAGCCGCCCGCGTGGACGTACATCGCGCGGATCTCCGCCGCCCAGGCGATGAAGTAGTAGCGCGAGCTCCGGACCGGTCCGACCGCGGTGGGAAGGTTCTCCTGGAAGATCATCATGTAGCGGGCGATTCCGCCCTCGGCGGGCGCGTGCCATACGACCGAGGCGGTGGTGAAGCCCGACTGCGGCCGAGCGGCGCTGTGGTCGTCGATCATTACGGCGATCGGATGGCGGGCCGCGAGTTGCGGCGTCACGAGGACGCCGTCGAGCGGTGCAGGGACGAGCCGCGGTGTCGGCGCCGGAGTCGGGGTCGGCGTGGCGTTGGGAGAGGGCGACGTCGTCGGGGCGGTCGAGGCGGCTTGCCCGGCCGTCGCTGCCGGCGTCGCAGCGGCGACGACACGCGTTGACGGTGCGGCCGTACCGCTCGGCGAGGAGGCCAGGTTCGCCGCTGCAAGCCCCAGCCCGCCGCCGAGCGCGACGGCGAGGACGACCAGGACGATCGGCGCGCCGCGTCTCACGACCGGGACCGCTGGACGAAATGACCGACCGCGCGTGACCGCATGAGCCCCTCCCGGCGCAGCCGTGACGGGCGGCGCTGGCGCGAGCATAGCCGACACGCTCCGCGTGGAACCCGTCGAACGGGCCACGCGCTGGCGGTGGTGGGGTAGGCTGGCGGCCGACGCAGCCGAGGAGCCACCGATGGCCGAGCAATCGACGACCGATCCGACGGACGCCTCCGATCTCGCACGTGCGGAGGCCGCGGCCGCGCGCGAGGCGGAGCTCGTCCTCGCCGACGGACCGGGCGAGGCCGATGGCGCCGACGACGCAGATGGCCGCGGAGACATCACGGGCGGCGGCGCCGACCCCGCGGCGAAGACGGGCCGACGCCGGCGCCGCCGGCCAAAGACGCCGCCCGTACCCGCGGTCGCGGCGAGCGCGGCCCCGGCGAGCGACGATGCCACGACCGTCGCGCGACCGGAATCGATCGTCGTGACCCGGGGCGGCATGCAGGCCGCGACCGCGGACTCGGTCGAGGTCCGGCAGGGCGGCATCGGCCGCGTCAACGCCCACGACGTCGCCGTCACGATGGGCGGCGTCGGGTACGCGCGCGCGGACCGCGTCTCCGTCGAGCTGGGGGGGATCGGCGCCGGCATCGGCAGCGACGTCCGGCTGACGCAGGGTGCCGCGAACCTCGTCGTGGGACGTGACGTCACCGTCGAGCAGTCGCTCGTCCAGACCGTTGCGGCCGCGACCGTCCGGTTCGAGCGTCCGAGCATCGTCGTCTTCCTGCTCGCCCGGCGCGTCGAGGGCCAGGTCCGCGCGCTCTTCGATTGGCGCGCCGGCGTGGCATTCGGGATCACCGCCGGGATCGTCGCAGGCGTGCTCCGCCGCCGCCGGTGATCGATCCGACCGCGCGCATCCACCCCTCGGCCGACCTCGAGCCGAACGTCGACGTTGGCCCCGGGACGACGATCTGGCACCGCGCGCAGGTCCGCACCGGGGCGCGGATCGGCGCGCAGTGCATCGTCGGCCGGGACGTGTTCGTCGACGAGGGTGTCGTGCTGGGTGACCGGGTCAAGGTGCAGAACGCGGCCTTGCTGTACCACGGCGTGACGGTCGAGGACGCCGTGTTCATCGGGCCGGGCGTGATCGTCACCAACGACCGATTCCCGCGGGCCATCACGTCGAGCGGCGACGTGGCGCGGGCGGAGGACTGGGAGGTGAGCCCCGTGACGCTTCGCTACGGCTCGTCGATTGGAGCCGCCGCGGTCGTCGTCGCGGGGACCGACGTCGGGCGGTTCGCAACCGTCGGCGCGGGTGCTGTCGTGACGAGGGACGTGCCTGGACACGCACTCGTCGCCGGCAACCCGGCGCGCCGCCTCGGCTGGGTCTGCGCCTGCGGACACCGGCTCCAGGATTCGACCGGCCACCCCGCGCCGGCGGCATTCGAGCGGTACGCGATCGACACGGACCTCGTCTGCACCGCCTGCGGACGCCACTACGGCTACGTGTCCGTCGGCGAGACGCTGGAGGAGCGAACGGGCCCGCGACAGGAGGCGAGGGCATGATCCCGATCGCCCGTCCGGACGTGGGCCGGGAAGAGGCGGACGCCGTTGCGGAGGTCCTGACCGGCGGGATGATCGCGCAGGGCCGCCGCGTGGCAGAGCTCGAGCAGCGATGGGCGGAGCGAGTCGGCGTTCGTCATGCCGTCGCCGTGAGCAACGGCACCGTCGCGCTGATGTCGATCTTCGCGGGCCTCGGCCTGGGACCGGGCGACGAGGTCATCACCGTCGCGCACACGTTCGCCGCGACCGCGAACGCGATCCTGTTCACGGGCGCAACGCCCGTGTTCGTCGACATCGAGCCGGACACCTATCTCATCGACGCGAAGCGAATCGAGCGTGCGATCACGCCCCGGACGCGGGCGATCGTCCCGGTCCACCTGTTCGGGCTCGTCGCCGACATGGCGATGATCGCGGCCATCGCCGATCGCCACGGGCTCGTCGTCGTCGAGGACGCGGCACAGGCGCACTCCGCGACGTTCCGCGGCCGGGCCGCGGGGAGCTTCGGACACGGCGCGTTCAGCCTCTATGCGACGAAGAACCTCACGACGGCCGAAGGCGGTCTG
>DATFPL010000096.1:0-38052 GCA_035264845.1 Candidatus Limnocylindrales bacterium
CGACGTCGGGCGCACACGTGCTTGCGGTCCGCGCAACCGATGGACGCGGCGAGGTCCAGACGGCCGACCAATCGCAACCCGCGCCCGACGGTGCGCGCGGCTACCACACGGTGACCGTCAACGTCGGCTGACCCGCGACGCCGCGCGACGCCTCGTCTCGCGCGCACGTGCTGCGCAAATGGCAGAAACCGCATGGCGCGGCAACCTGCTCGAGGGCTCACGCAAGGGAGAACGGGTAGAGTCGGGCCATGCCTCGACGCCGCTACATCTACGACCCACCGGAGCGCTTCGTCGCCGGCACCGTGGGCGAGCCCGGCGACAGGACGTTCTTCCTCCAGGCCCGCGACGGCGGCCGGATCACGAGCGTCGTCCTCGAGAAGGTCCAGGTCGCGGTCCTCGCCGACCGGTTGAACCGCCTGCTCGACGAGCTCGAGCAGCGCGGCGTGACGGCGCCTCCCGCGACGCCCGACGTCGGGGCGGCGGACGTCGCACCGCTGGACGAGCCGATCGTCGAAGCGTTTCGGGCAGGCACGCTGACGCTCGGCTGGGACGGCGACACGGATCGGATCCTCGTCGAGGCACGCGCCCGGGCCGAGGAGGACGAAGACGACGAGGCGGTCGAGGCTGAGCTCGCGGAGGACGACGACGCCCCGGAAGGGCCCGACATCTTCCGCGTTCGGTTGACGGCGCCCGCGGCGCGCGCCTTCGTCCAGCGCGCGGCCCGCGTCGTCGCGTCGGGTCGGCCGCCGTGCCCGCTGTGTGGCGAGCCGCTCGACCCGCAGGGTCACATCTGCCCGCGCCGGAACGGCCACTACGTCAACTGATCCGCCGCCCGGCCGTTCGCCGGCCGTGCCGTTCGACGCGGCGACGGTCCTCGACGTCCTGACGCGCGGCGAGATCGACCTCGTCGGGCGGCTCGTCGCGTCGACGAACCACGCGATGCTCTGCCGGGTGACGCTCCCCTGCCCCGGTCCCGAGCCGTCGATCGCGGTCGATGCGGTCTACAAGCCGGTGGCCGGCGAGCGGCCGCTCGACGACTTCCCGGACGAGACGTTGAGCCGCCGCGAGGTCGCGGCGTGGCACGTGTCGGAGGCAACGGGCTGGGGGATCGTCCCGCCGACCATCCTCCGCGACGGCCCGTTCGGCGAGGGCGCGCTCCAGCTCTGGATCGAGGTCGACGATGGCGTCGACGTCGTCGCGCTCGTCGTCGACGACGACCCTCGGCTCCGGCGGATCGCGGTGTTCGACGCGATCGTCAACAACACCGATCGCAAGGGCGGCCACCTGCTGCCGACCCCCGGCGGCCACGTCTTCGGGGTCGACCATGGGGTCTGCTTCTCGCCGGTACCGAAGCTGCGTACCGTGCTGTGGGGCTGGCGCGGCGAGCCGCTCGATCCATCGGAGCTGGTGGTCGTCGAACGAGTCCGCGACCAGCTCGACGGGGACCTGCGGAACCGGCTCCTCGAGCTCCTGGCCCCGGTCGAGGTCGCGGCCACCGTCCGCCGCGCGGACCGCCTGCTCGAGACGCGGCGATTCCCCAGGCCGTCGGCCAACTGGCCGGCCGTGCCGTGGCCGCCGTTCTGAGGCGGCGCGCGGAGTCACCGGAACCGTCGGCGCGACACGCAGTCGCAACGCCTCGCACCGTGGCTCGCGTGGCGATCACCGGCCCAGCCGGTCCAGTCTCCGGCACATTGGAAGTCGCGCGGAGGCACGCATCGATGCCGAAGAGCTGGAGCGACAAGCGCGAACGGCAGTACGAGCACATCAAGGACTCGTACGAGGAGCGCGGCAGGTCGGAGGACAAGGCGGAGGAGCTCGCGGCCCGAACCGTCAACAAGGCACGCACGGAATCGGGCGAGACGAAGGGCTCCGGGAGCGGCTCGAAAAAGCGCTGACGTCAGCGAGTCGCGGAGGAGTTCGCGGTGGCATCTGGTTCCGCATCGCCGCGCCCGTCGCCACTGCCCGGCGGCATGATCTCGACGAGGACGGCGCCGGTGACGTTCACGAGGGTCGTGGGGCCTTCGTGGACGAGGAGCGATGGCACGGTCGCCATCGTCGTGTGGCCGTGGAGCCATAGTGGCGGCCGAAGGCTGTCGAGGAGCCAGCGGTACGCCCCGAACCCGACGTGGTACGGGTCGGCGGGCGCGTCCCCCGCCCCCTCCGGCGGCGCGTGGCTGATGACGAGGAGCGGCCGCGCGCCCCGCGTCAGCCGCGCGACGAGCGCCCTCCGCGCGATGCCGAGGACGTCGCGCCACGCAAGGCCCGGGTGACGGCCGTTGCCGGACCTCCTCACCCCGGGCCACTCCAGGCACGCGACCGGGAGGCCGGCGATCTCCACGATCCGCCCGGTCGGGAGCGGCAGCGGCGCGTTGAAGGGCTCCTCCTCCCATCCACCGCCGCGGTCGTGGTTCCCGCGGACGTAGGCTAGCGGGGCGCGAAAGGCGTCGCCGAGGAACGCCAGCCACTCGGGGTCGAGGTCGCCGCACCCCACGACCGCGTCCAGCGGTGCGATAGCGGCGCGGTTTGACTCGTGCTCGAGCGCGGCGTCGCGCTCGTCCGAGGCGGCAAGGATGCGGATCGGCCGACCGTCACGATCCTCGAACGGCCGACCGTCCGGCCATTCGACGCGGACGCGTCGGATCACTTCTCGTCCATGTCGCCGCTGTCCCCCAGCCTGACGTCCTCGACGATGCGTCCGACGGGGTGTCCGCTCGCCGCGGTGCGGACGGCGCGGCCGCCGACGATCGTCGACGCGAGGAGGCCCGGACGCTCCGTGGACGTTCCGCCGGGCGGCACGAGCTCCGTCACGTTCGCGTCGATCGAGATCTGCCCCGAGTACGCGGCCGCGGCGACGCGGTTGTGCCCATCGAGAACCCAGTACCCGTCGGCATAGAGGAACACGTCGATCGGCGGCAGGATGGTCAGCTGCTCGACGGCGCGGAGCAGGCGCTGCCACCGGCCCGCCCAGTTGCGTGACCGGAACGAGCGCAACGGCAGGAAGTCGCCGCCGCGCTGGGTCGCGCCGCCGACCGCCGTACCGACGACCTCCTCGACGTCGATCGAGCGCACGCCGAGCTCCTTCGGGATCGCCCGCCTCGCCTCGGGGTGGACGTCGTAGAGGTAGGGCAGCGGGTGACGAGCCGCGCGGCGCAGCCGCCGAACACGGGCGCCCGGCCGCTCGTCCCAGCGTCGCCCCGCGGCACCGACGGCGGCCTCGACGGTGTCACCGACGACGGACGCGGCGCGGACGACGGGCTGGGCCCCGGGGACGAGGCGGGTTGCCGCTCCCGCGGCGGCGCCCATCGCACCGGTCGCTGCCTCGACGACGCCGTCGACGGCGGACGCGGCACGAACGACGGGCTCGGGCGCATGGACGCGACGCGACAGTCGCTCGGCGCCGCCGGACGGCTCGGCGGCGCCACCGTGGTCCGCGCCCAGCTCGTGTCCCGGGTGCTCGGCGCTGAGCGGGTCCCGGCGCCTCGGAGCCTTGCCGTCCTCGTCGGTTTTCATTCGTCCATTTTCGGCGACTGCTCCGAGGCGTGCACCCGGCGTGGGGTTCGACGGGCGTGTTGGCGCCTTCACGCGACGCCGCCGATGCGGCACGATGGCACCGAGGGAGGGACGGCGTGCGGCGGTGGAACGGCTGGGCGGAGGAGGGACCCGACGTCGCGGTGCCCGAAGCGGCACTGACGCTGCTCGCCCGCCTCGTCGGCCCTGGGTCGCCTTCGCGCGACGTTGCGCTCGAATCCGTGGTGGCGCGTGTGCCGCCATCGCGGCTCGTGCCCCACGCGTACATCGCCACCGAGGCCGTCGACCGCATCCGTCATGCCACCGGGCAGTCGTTCTCCGACTGGGTTGCGATGCGCTCGGGCCGGTACGTCGCCTTCCCCGACGGCGTCGCCAGGCCGACGGCCGCGACAGCGGTCCGGGAGCTGCTCGAGCTCGCCGGGCGCTCCGGCGCGGTCGTCGTCCCGTACGGCGGCGGGACTAGCGTCGTCGGTGGCGTCACGCCCGCCGACCCCGGGCGGCCGACGCTGACGGTCGCCCTCGAGGCGCTCGTCGGGCTGCGCGCGATCGACCGGGCGAGTGGCCTGGCGACGTTCGGTGCCGGGACGACCGGGCCGGACCTCGAACGGACACTTCGCGCGCACGGGTTGACGCTCGGCCACTCGCCGCAGTCGTTCCATCGCTCGACCCTCGGCGGCTGGGTCGCGACGCGGTCGGCGGGCCACGCGTCCATGGGCGTCGGCCGGATCGAGGATCTCTTCGCGGGCGGACACGTCGAAGCGCCCGGAGGAGCGGTGGACCTGCCGCCGCATCCGGCGTCGGCCGCCGGGCCGGACCTCCGCCAACTCATCCTCGGATCCGAGGGCCGGTTCGGCATCATCACGGATGTCACCGTCCGTGCGATGCCGCCGCCGGACACGGAGGCGATCCGATCGTGGTTCCTGCCGAGCTGGGAAGCGGGCCTCGAAGCAGCGCGATCGCTCGCGAGGGCCGGCGTTCCGCTGTCGATGGTCCGGCTCTCGACGCCGGCGGAGACGTCGACGTTCCGTGCGCTCGGGCGACCGTCACGCCTCGCGGGACCGCTCGACCGGTACCTGGCGGCGCGCGGCATCGGGCCGTCGCCGTCCCTGTTGATCGTCGCCACGCAGGGGCGCCGGAGCGTCGTCGCGGCGACCCTGGTCGCGGCCGGCTCGATCGTCCATGCCGCGGGTGGCGTCGGGACGGTTGCCGATCTGGGCGGACGCTGGCTCCGTGGCCGCTTCCGGTCCGCGCAGCTCCGCGACGCCCTCTGGTCACGCGGGTACGGCATCGACACGCTCGAGACCGCCGTCGACTGGGCGACGCTCCCGGAGCTCGCCGCCGCGGTAGAGGCCGCGCTGCGCGACGGTCTCGCCGCTTACGGCGAGCGGGTCCATGCGTTCAGCCACCTGTCCCACGTCTATCCGTCGGGCTCGAGCCTCTACACGACGTACGTCTTCCGGCTCGCGGCCGACCCCGACGAGAACCTCGCGAGGTGGCGTGCGCTGAAGGGCGCGGCGAGCGACGAGATCGTCCGTCACGGCGCGACGATCAGTCACCAGCACGGCGTCGGGCGCGACCACGCGCCGTACCTCGAGCACGAGAAGGGAGCGCTCGGGATGGAGCTGATCGAGGCCGTCAAGGTCCGCCTCGACCCGGACGGCGTGATGAACCCAGGCGTCCTCCTGGCGACCGACGACGGCGTAGCGGTGCGGTCGTGAGCGCGGCGACGGCGGTGGCAGCCGATCGACTTCTCGCCCTCGACGTCGGGACGCAGAGCGTCCGCGCCCTGCTGTTCGATGCCAGGGGCGAGCAGCTGGGGCGCGTCCGCATCCCGATCCAGCCGTACGTATCACCGCAGCCGGGTTGGGCTGAGAACGACGCCGACCTGTACTGGCGCGCGATCGGTGAGGCGTGTCGCGGGCTGTGGGCGCTCCCCGGCATCTCACCGGAGCAGGTAGCCGGCGTCGCGCTGACGACGCAGCGCGGCACGGTCGTCGTCACCGACGCCGAAGGGCGGCCCCTGCGGCCGGCGATGGTGTGGCTCGACCAGCGCCGAACCGAGGGACTGCCGCGGATCGGCGGCGTGACCGGGCTCGGCTTTCGTGCGCTTCGCGTCGCCGACACTGTCGCCGCCTTTCAGGCTGACACCGAGGCGAACTGGATCCGGAGCCACGAGCCGGAGGTGTGGCGGCGGATCGCCCACTACCTGCTCCTGTCGGGGTACCTCGTCCACCGGCTCACGGGTGTTTTCGTCGACTCGACGGCTTCGCAGGTGGGCTACCTGCCGTTCGATTACAAGCGGTTCTCGTGGGTCAAGCCAGGCGCCTGGCAGTGGCAGGTCGTCCCGGTCGACCCGACGTGGCTGCCCGAGCTCGTCCCACCAGCGGGCGAGCTCGGCCGCATCACCGCCGACGCGTCGGCCGCGACGGGCATTCCGACCGGCCTGCCGCTCGTCGCCGCGGCGGCGGACAAGGCCGCCGAGGTCCTCGGCTCCGGCGCCGTCGACCCGTCGGTCGTCGCGCTGTCGTACGGCACGACCGCGACCGCGAATATCACCCACCGGCGGTACGTCGAAGCTGTGCCGCTCGTGCCGCCGTACCCCTCCGCGATCCCGGGCGCCTGGAGCGTCGAGGTGAGCGTCCCGCGCGGCTACTGGATGGTCGAGTGGTTCAAGCAGCAGTTCGCAGCCGCGGAAGTGGCCGCGGCAGCGACCCGGGGCGTCGAGCCCGAGGCGCTGTTCGACGAGCTCGTCGAGTCGACGCCGCCCGGAGCGATGGGGCTGACCGTCCAGCCGTACTGGTCGCCGGGCGTCCGGATCCCGGGGCCGGAGGCGAAGGGCGCCATCGTCGGCTTCGGTGACGTCCACACCCGCGCCCACGTCTACCGGGCTATCCTCGAAGGCCTCGCCTACGCGCTCCGCGACGGGACCGATCGGATCGCCAGGCGCGGCAAGGTCCCGGTGACGGCGGTTCGTGTCGCGGGCGGCGGCGCACAGAGCCGCGCAGCGCTGCAGCTGACGGCGGACGTCTTCGGGCTCCCGACGGCCACACCGCACACGTTCGAAGCGGCCGGTCTCGGCGCGGCGATCGTGCTCGCCGCCGGGCTCGGGGTCCATCGCGACGTCGAGACCGCGGCCCACGAGATGACGCGGCTCGGCGCCGTTCATGACCCGGATCCGCGCGTCCACGCGATGTACGACGAGCTGTACGAGCGCGTCTATCGGCGGATGTACGGCCGGCTGCGGCCGCTCTACGAGGAGATCCGCCGGGTCACCGGCTACCCGACGCGCTGAGCGCGCGCCTCGGGTCACCCTTGACGAATCGAGCCGAATCGGTCATGATTCCTGTTGCCCGCAGTGCCGGCGCCCATCGGAGCCCATCCCGCTCCAACACGCGCCGCCCGGGCTCAGAACATCCGCTCCACCCCGATTTCGGGTGTCGAGCGACCAGTGGCCGCGGTGCGAGCGAGCGCTCGCGCGGCGCGGCAGGAAGAACCAGAACCAGGATGACCAACCGAACCATGACCACTGCCGTTGCCGGGCGATCGAGCTCGATGCGACGGCTCCGCCGCCGCGCGTCCGCGGCCCTTCGACCGTACTGCCGCACGAACGGCTGCGCCAGCTTCCTCGACGTCGACCCGACAACGGGGACGGCCAGCTGCCCCATCTGCGGCTACATGCAGCGGCCCCACTGAGTCTCGAAGAGCGCTCGGCCGCCGGATCGGACGGATTCTCGCCCCACGAGCGACTGGGCCGTTGGCCGCGGCGTTTTCGTCAGTCCTGCTCGTGCCACGAGCAGCAGCTGCGGAATTGGGTCAGCGTGCTCGTGGCACGAGCGGAAACGACACGGGATAGCACTACGGGCGCCGATACGCTCGCCCCACGAGCGCGCGGCCGCCCGATCGGACGGGAATTTCTCGGCACGAGCCACGGGGGTGTGCGCGGCCCCCGGTCACACGAGCGCGCCGCCCCGGCGCCGCGTGGGGCGATGATCCGCGGTCCAGGCCAGGTCTCGGCCGGCAGGATCGGTCGACGAGCCGCCCCAATCCACGCCACCATGCCGGTCATCGTGACGACTTCCCCGCTCCTCGCCCTTGACCGCTCGCGGCTCGCGTCGCTCATGCAGCGCGAGCGCGAGACCTTCGTGACGAGCCATCCCCGATCGCACGACCTGCATGAACAGGCGAAGCGGTCGCTGCTTGCCGGCGTCCCGATGAACTGGATGGTCAAGTGGGCCGGCGATTTCCCGCTCTTCGTCGACGCCGCGAGCGGCGCCCACTTCCGCGACGTCGACGGGCACGAATACATCGACTTCTGCCTCGGCGACACCGGAGCGATGGCGGGCCACGGACCCGAACCGACGATCCGTGCCGTCGAACGGCAGCTCCACCGCGGCATCACCCACATGCTCCCGACGGAGGACGCCGCGGCCGCGGGCGACGAGCTCCGGCGCCGGTTCGGCCTGCGGTGGTGGCAGTTCACGATCACGGCCACGGACGCCAACCGGTTCTCGCTCCGGCTTGCCCGCCGGATCACCGGGCGCCCGCTCGTCGCGGTCCACGACCACTGCTACCACGGCTCGGTCGACGAGACGTTCGCGATGCTCGATGCGTCTGGCCGCGTCGTCGCCAGCACCGGCAACACCGGGCCCGCGGTCGATCCCGCGCTCACGACCCGCGTCGTCGAGTTCAACAACGTCGACGGCCTCGAGCGGTCCCTCGCGGACCGTCAGGTCGCGGCTCTCCTCATCGAGCCTGCGCTCACGAACGTCGGTATCGTCCTTCCGGAGCCCGGCTACCTTGCCGCGGTTCGCGACATCACACGCCGGACAGGAACGCTCCTGATCATCGACGAGACGCACACGATCTGCGCCGGCCCGGCGGGTGGGACGGGGCTCTGGCACCTCGACCCGGACATGCTCGTCATCGGCAAGACGATCGGCGGCGGGATCCCGGCCGGGGCATACGGGATGAGCGAGTCCGTCGGGCGCCTCGTCGAGGACGCAGTCCCCGTCGAGGAATCGGACATCGGCGGGATCGGAGGGACGCTCGCCGGCTACGCGCTGTCGACGGCCGCGATCCGCGCGACGCTCAACGACGTCCTCACCGACGCTGCGTTCGCCCGAATGATCCCGCTCGCGGAGCGCTGGGAGCGCGGCGTCGCCGGAGTCATCGCAGCCAGCCGCCTGCCGTGGCACGTCACGCGGCTGGGAGCGCGCGCCGAGTACCACTTCATGCCGAACCCCCCGCGGACGGGTGCCGAACAGGCCGCCCATGCCGACTTCGAGCTCGAGCGGTTCCTTCACCTCTGGGCGATGAACCGCGGGATCCTGATGACGCCGTTCCACAACATGGCGCTGATGTCGCCGCTGACCACCGAAGCCGACGTCGATCGCCATACAGCGGTCTTCGACGCCGCGGCGGAGGCGCTCTTCGGCTGACCGCCGCGGTCACCGGACTGTTGTTGCTCCCGACCCGGTACGAATTCCGCATCTGACGCATGCCGTGCGTCGGCGTCTCGCGCGTATCGTGAGAGCCCGTGGTCCGGGCGACGGACCATCCCTTGCCGGAGGACCGTTGAGCGTCGGGCTGCGACTCGTCGGCCAGGCGGCGAAGCGCGGCGTCACCCACCGCATTCCCGCCCCTGACGCACTCACCGCCGACATCGAGGCGTGGCTGCGCGCCGAGGCGGACGACGAGCTCGACTGGGTCGTCCGGCTCCCCGGCACGGACGAGTGGTGCGGCCTCCGGCTGTCGCTCCACCCGGCAGCGGCGCCTCTCGAGCTCGAGGTCGCGGAGGGCGGTGCGGTGATGGCGACCGCGGCGACGGCCGAGGTCGGGCCGGGGTACCACACCTACATCTGCCACCTCCTCAAGCGGCTCGGGTCGGAGCTATCGATCGCCTGGGCGCCGGGAGTGCGCGCCGAAGGCACGGGCGACGCGACGGGCTCGTTCGAATCGGGCCGCCGTGCGGACGCGGAGCGTGCCCTCCTCGGGTGGCTTGGCGAGACGCTGAAGAAGGCGTCGGCGACGCGAGCGATGCGTGGCGGCCAGGTGCAGCTGTTGCCGTCCGCCGGCGAGCGGTTCGAGTTCGATGGCGCCATCGCGACCGCCCTCGGGCCACGCGACGACGCATGGCTGTCGGCCGCCGTCGCGGATCCGCGCGTTGCCGTCGACATCGTCCCGTGGTGGGCCGACGCGACGGACGGGCGGTACATCCTCAACCGCGCCCTGTGCAGGATGTGGACGGAGATTCGCTGGCGGCCACCGGTAGCCGACGCCGAGCGCGCAGTCGCCGACGAGGTCCTCGGAATGCTCAGACGCGCGTTCCCCCTCGACCCGTCGCTCCCGTACCCATGGCGCGAGTGGAAGGAGCTGCTCGAGCTGACGGGCACGGCCGACACGATGGCCGAGCGCATCGACACCGAGGCGGCCAAGGCCGCGGACACGCCGCTCATCGGCTACCGCCGCCGCCCTGTCGCGATCGTCCACCACGGCTGGACGCTGACCGTCCCCGGGACGTCGCGCGTGCACCAGACCGACGACGAGGCATCGATCGGCGACGGCGATCGCGAGATCACGATCGCGGCGGTCGACACGAGGTCCGATGCGGGCGCGCTTCCCGCGGAGGCGTTCCTCAGCCGCGTCGGGGGCAACCTCGGCTCTGACGTGCTGCGGCACCGCGAAGGGCCCGTCGTGGGGATCGCGCGGCTGGCCGTCGACCCGAGCTCCGCCGTCGAGGTCGCCGTGCTCGACGGTTATTCGGCCGTCGACGGCAGCGGCGCCGCGATCCGGATCGTCATCCACGATCCGTCCGACTGGGAATGGGCGCTCGATACCTGGCGCGCCCTTCGACCTGCCTCATGACGACGGCCCGTTGGTCCGGGCGTGTCAGGCGAGGTGACACGAACGCCGGGTAAGGTGTCGGGTGGATGCAGCTCATCGACGGCCGGCCTGTCTACGCCGCCACTGACCTCGTTGGGTACCTCGCCTGCGAGCACCTGACCCAGCTCGAGCGAGCCGTGCTCGCCGGCCTCACCCAGCGCCCCGATCGGAACGACGCGGAGCTCGACATCATCCGCAAGCGCGGCTTCGATCACGAGCGTCGCTATCTCGAGGATCTGCGAGCCGCCAGCAAGCGCGTGGTCGAGATCGCGCTCGATGGGTCGATCGAGGATCGCGGCGATCAGCTGCGCGCGGCCGCGGGCGCGACCGAAGCCGCCATGTCCGATGGGCCCGACGTCATCTACCAGGCGACGTTCTTCGACGGCACATGGCGCGGCCACGCGGACTTCCTGCTCCGCGTCGACGCGCCGGACCGGCCGTCGCGCTGGGGGCCGTGGCACTACGAGGTCGCCGACACAAAGCTGGCCCGGCACGTCAAGGCGAGCGCGGTCCTCCAGATCTGCAGCTACGTCGACCAGCTCGAGCGCGTCCAGGGCGTGCGGCCCGAGTGGATGCATGTCGCGCTCGGCGGAAGCGCTCGGGCGGTCGAGCGGCTTCGCGTCGACGACTACATGGCGTACTTCCGGTTCGCCCGCTCGCGGTTCATCGAGGCGATGGGCGGACCGGCCGCGACGTTCCCGCCCCTCGGGACGTACCCCGAGCCCGTGGAGCATTGCGATGTCTGTCGCTGGGCCATCGAGTGCGGGCTGCGGCGCCGGAAGGACGACCACCTGAGCCTCGTCGCCGGGATCACGTCACGCCAGCGGCACGGGCTCGAGGAGCGCGGGATCGCGACACTCGCGGACCTGGGACGCCTGCCGCTGCCGATGGACCCGCCGCTCGAGGGCACGAGCGACGCCGCGCTCCTCCGCGTTCGAGAGCAGGCGAGGATCCAGCTCGAGGGGCGACTCGAGCGCCGGATGAAGCACGAGCTCCTCCTTCCCGAGCCCGGCCAGCCGATCGACGCGGAGCGCGGCCTCGCGTCGCTGCCGCCGCCGTCCCAGAACGATCTCTTCCTCGACCTCGAAGGCGACCCGTACGCGTTCGACGACGGGATCGACTATCTCTTCGGCATCCTCGAGACCGACGGGACGTTCCACGCCTTCTGGTCCCGCGGCGACGACGGGACGTTCTCGTGGGAGGGCGAGAAGCGGGCATTCGAGCGCGTCGTCGACTTCATCGTCGCGCGGCTCGACGCCGATCCGACGCTGCACGTCTTCCACTACGCGGCGTACGAGCCGACGGCGTTCAAGCGGCTCATGGGCCGTCACGCCACGCGCGAGAACGAGGTCGATCGGCTTCTGCGCGGCGGCGTCCTCGTCGACCTGCTCCGCGTCGTCCGGCAGTCCATTCGGGCATCCGTCGAGAGCTACTCGATCAAGAAGATCGAGCCCCTCTACGGGTTCGAGCGCGAGATCGAGCTCCGGGACGCCGGCTCGAGCATCGTGGCTTTCGAGGAGTGGCTGGAGCTCGGCGAGGGCGACCGGCCCGCGGCTACCCACCTCGAGCGGATCGAGGCGTACAACCGGGACGACGTGCGGAGCACGGAAAAGCTGCGCGACTGGCTCGAGTCGCTGCGTGGCGACCTTGCCCGCCAGGCCGGCCTCGACGTCCCGCGGCCCGCGGCGCGCGAGGGCAAGCTGCCCGCGGAGACGATCGAGACGCAGGCGTACGTGCAGGCACTCGCGCTGCGCCTCGCCGACGTCCCGGCGGACCCCGCCGCGAGGTCGCCGGAGCAGGCTGCGACGTGGCTGCTCGCGCAGCTCCTCGGCTGGCATCGCCGCGAGGACAAGTCGATGTGGTGGGAGTTCTTCCACCTCATGACGCTGACAGGTGCCGAGCTGGTCGACGAAACGCACGGGATCGGCGGGCTCGTGCCAGTCGAGCCGGTCGGCGACGAGGCGAAGGGGAAACAGACGTGGCGCTACCGGTTTCCTGCCCAGGACTTCGACCTGGGACGCGGCGACCTGTACGACCCCGCGAAGGCGCAGGCGGCACCCAACGACTCGCCGTTCTCGTGGGACGCGGGCACCATGCAGGCGATCGATGCGGCGGGCTGGACGATCGACATCCGGCGGAAGGTCGGCGACCGGCATCCCGACAGCGTCGTCGCGCTCAACTGGATCCGAACGACGGAGCTCCAGAACGCGCTCGTCGCCATCGGTGAGTGGGTGCTCGACCACGGGATCGACGCGGCGGGGCCATACGCGGCGGCGCGAGACCTCCTCCTGCGGCGGCCGCCACGCGCGGGCCAGGACCCCGGCGCGCCGCTCGCGCGGGCCGGGGAGAAGGATCTCGACGCCGCGCGCCGCGTCGTCGTCGCGCTCGATCGATCGACGCTGCCGGTCCAGGGTCCCCCCGGATCGGGCAAGACGTTCACCGGCGCACGGATGGCGTGCAGCCTGATCGCGGCAGGCAGGCGGGTGGGCGTGACGGCGAACAGCCACAAGGTGATCGGCAACATGCTCAAGGCGATCCTCGACGCCGCGGCCGAGGAAGGCATCGACGCGCGCGCCGTCCAGAAGGGCGACAAGGACGAAGTGCTCGACCACGAGCGTGTCAGCCGGGTGTCAGACGCGGGCGACGTGCGGGGCAGGCTCGACGACGGCCGTGCCAACCTCGCGGGCGGGACAGCCTGGACCTGGGCATCGAAAAAGATGACGGACGCCGTCGACGTCCTGTTCGTCGACGAGGCCGGTCAGATGTCGCTCGCCAACGTCGTCGCGATCTCGCCCGCGACGTCGAGCCTCGTCCTCCTCGGCGATCCCCAGCAGCTCGACCAGCCGCTCCAGGGGTCGCACCCGCAAGGCGCCGACAAATCGGCGCTCGCCCACGTGCTCGCGGGCGAGGCGACGATCCCGCCGGATCGAGGCCTGTTCCTCGAGAAAACATGGCGCCTCCATCCCGAGCTGTGCCGCTTCACCTCGGAGGTCTTCTACGAGAGCCGCCTCGAATCCACCGAGCGCCTGGCGGTCCAGCGCGTCGACGGCGTGCCGCCGGCAGACGGCGTCGGGTCGCGCTACGTCCCGGTCGTCACGGTCGGCTTCGACAACGAATCCCCCACCGAGGCGGCCGCGGTCGCGGAGGTCGCCACCTCGCTCGTCACGGGCGAATCGACGTGGGTCGACGAGAAGGGCCGCACGCGGCCCGTGACATGGCAGGACGTCCTCATCGTCGCGCCGTACAACGCCCAGGTCGGTGCGATCAAGCGGCTCCTGCCGTCGGACGCCAGGGTCGGCACGGTCGACAAGTTCCAGGGCCAGGAGGCTGCCGTCAGCATCTACTCGATGACGACGTCGGCGCCGGAGCTCGCGCCCCGCGGCATGGAGTTTCTCTTCAGCCGCAACCGGCTCAACGTCGCAACGTCACGCGCGCGCTGCGTCGCGATCGTGGTTGCGGCCCCGGAGCTCCTCCGCGTCCGGGCGAGGAGTCCGCGTCAGATGCAGCTCGCGAACGCGCTGTGCCGGTTCGTCGAGCTGAGCGCGGAGCGACACGCGGCGGCTCCTCGTACGGACGCTCGCGCCGAGACGGCCACCGGCAATGGCGTCGAGAACCCGTCGCTGTGGCCGGAGGAGGAGCTGGCCCGCTAGGCCGACGCGCCCAGCTCGCGCAGCGCCCACACCGCCACGACGCGAGCGCAATCGGCGACCTCGTCGAGCGACACGTTTTCGTCCGCGGAGTGCGCGACCCGGATATCGCCGGGGCCGAAGATGACGGTCGGCGTCGACCCCTCGTTGACGAGGAGCCGCATGTCGGCGCCGTACGGCTCCCCCATCGTTCGCGGTCGCCGACCGAGGACCGCCTCCGCCGCAGCGACCAGGCCAATCGGCAGCGGGTGATCCTCCGGCACGCTCGACGACGAGAAGCGGCCGCCGACGATCTCGACGCCGGGGCGGTGGTCGCGAAGGAACGGGTCAGCCGCGACGGCGGCATCGATGCACGCTCGCAGCTCCGCCTCGGCGTCACGCCACGACTGTCCCAGCCTGACGCCGTAGCGCCCCTCCGCGACGACCCGATCGAGGACCGTCGACGCCCAGTCGCCGCCCGATACCTTGCCGACGATCGTCGGATACGGCAGCCCGAGGGCGGTCATCAGCGGGTTCGTCTCCGACTCGTTCCGTTCGCGCTCGTTCACGGCCAGAGCGTCCAGGAGGACATACAGCTTGTCCAGCGCGGAGACGCCCTCGCGGCGCACCGAGGCGTGGGCAGCGCGGCCGGGGACGGTGAGCCGGAACGTGATCGCCCCGGCGTGCGCGACGACGACTTCGAGGCCGGTCGGCTCGGTGATGAGTGCCGCTTCGCCCGTGACGCCGGCGCGGATTGCGGCGAGCATCCCCTGCCCGCCGTCCTCCTCCGACGGGACGAACGCGACGACGAGCTCGCCGTCGACGGTCGCGCCGCGAATCGCCTCCTCCACGACGCGCGCCGCCTCGAGGATCGCCTCGACGCCGCCCTTCATGTCGCACGCCCCGCGGCCGTAGAGCACGCCGTCCCGGACCTCGGCCCCGAACGGGTCGACGCTCCAGCTGTCGGGGTCGCCCGGCGGCACGACGTCGACGTGACCGACGAGGACGACACGCCGACCGCCGGCGCGGCCGAGCCGCCCGATCACGATGGGAAGCGAGGTCCGCGGCATCTCCGCGCCCGGCCAGTCCCGATCCGCCTCGGTGTCCGCGGGCGAGGGCGACACCCGCTCGACGGCGATCCCGGCGCGCTCGAGGATCGCCGCCACCATGTCCTGGACCTGCTCCTCGGACCCCGTCACGCTCGGGATCCGGACGAGCTCGGCGAGCTCCCCCGCGATCCTTGCGGGATCGACGGCGGCGACGGCCGCGCGCTCGCGCGCGGTGAGGCCGGTCGACGTCAGCGCCACGGGCGGGCCATCGGCTCGAGGGTCTCGGCGCATTGCATCACGCCGCCAAGGATACGGGCGCGGCGCTCGGGCGGACGTGACCGACGTGGTGCGCCGACGCCCTCCCGGTCATGGCCCCATCGGCCCCCTTTCCTGCGAGCCAGCCGGCAGCGACGATGGCCGTCGAACGCCCGCCCCGTACGTACGCGCCCGGGAGGCAATCGTGGTCCGAAGCTTCCGCGTGAACACCGGCCCAGCGAGGGCCGCGTGCCTTGCGATCGCCTCGATGCTTCTCGTCGCCGGGGGAACCGCGATCGCCGGGACCGGCACGTTGCCGCATAGCGGGCCGCCTGCGCGCCGCGGGCCTGCTACGCCGCCCGCGCCCGTCTCGAACGTCGTCGCCCCGTTCAGCCCGACGGGCGTGTCGATCAGCCTCGCCGAGGTCGCGAGCGGCTTTTCCAAGCCAGTCCTGGTGACGCACGCGAATGACGGCTCCGGCAGGGTCTTCGTCGTCGAGCAGACCGGGACCATCCGGATCGTCAAGGACGGCACGGTTCTCGCGACGCCGTTCCTCAGCCTCGCCACATCGATCTCGACCGGCGGCGAGCAGGGCCTGCTCGGGCTCGCATTCCACCCGTCGTTCAAGACGAACGGCAAGTTCTACGTCAACCTGACTCTCGGGAATGGCAACACCGCGATCAACGAGTACCGGGTCACGACGAACCCGGACCACGCCGATTGGCGGACGGGCCGCCGGATCCTCACGATCGCGCAGCCATACGCGAACCACAACGGCGGCCACCTCGCGTTCGGCCCCGACGGATTCCTCTACATCGCGACTGGTGACGGCGGCTCTGCCGGCGACCCCGGGAACCGCGCCCAGAGCCTCTCGACGCTCCTCGGAAAGCTGCTCCGGATCGACGTCAACGGGACGAGCGGCACCCGCAACTACCGAATCCCCGCCTCGAACCCGTTCGTGGGCAGGACCGGGCTCGACGAGATCTGGAGCTACGGCCTGCGGAACCCCTGGCGATTCTCGTTCGACCGCGCGACGGGCCACCTCTGGATCGGCGACGTGGGCCAGGGCGCGTGGGAAGAGATTGACCGGGGGACGAGCGTCACGCCGGCCCGCGGCATCAACTTCGGTTGGCGCGTCCTCGAGGGTCGCCACTGCTTCAACCCGAGGACCGGGTGCAGCACGAGCGGCAAGCGGGCGCCGCTCGTCGAATACGCCCACGCCGTGACCGGCGAGGACAACTGCTCGGTCACCGGCGGCTACGTCTACCGGGGCGCCCAGGTACCGCTCCAGGGCGCCTACCTCTTTGGCGACTACTGCTCGGGCCGCATCTGGGCAATCGACCACGCGGCGACGAGCCCCGCGGTGCCGACGCTCATGCTCGACACCACCTACAACATCTCGTCGTTCGGCGAGGACGAGGCCGGCGAGATGTACGTGGCCGATCTCGGGGGCGGACGGATCTACCGGATCGTGGCGACAGCCGTCTAGCTCGGCGGGACTGGCGCAGCCCCGGGGGGGACCGGGTAGCGCGCCGGATCGAGCGCGGGCGGGATCTCCGTCGCGGGATCGAGAGCGGCGTCGGCGACGAGCCGCGCCGACGCCGGGCCCGTCGAGATGCCCCACGGCCCGTGTCCGGCGGCGACGAACAGACCGGCGACGCCCGGCACCGCGCCGACGAGCGGGCGGCCGTCGAAGCTGAGCGGCCGCGCACACCGCCGTGTCGCGTCAACGCGTGCCGTCGCGATCGCGGGCACGAACCGTGCCGCGTGCGCGACGACGCGCGCCGCCCATGGAGCGGTCTCCGGCTCGTCGTCGAGGAACGTCGACCCGACGGCCGACAGCTCGCCCGCCGTCACGAGACTGAACGAGACGCCGCGGTCGTCCCCGCGCTCCTTGTGCGCGTCGCCCCCCGGCTCGATCGTCGTGTCGATCTCCGCCTCCTCAAGAACGTGGCGCGGGGGCGCGTCGAGCGACACCTGGGCGACGACGCCCCACAAGGCCCGTATCGGCTGCCACACGCCGCGCGGGTCGATGATCGCCGGCGTCCACGGTCCAGCCGCGACGACGACCGCGGCAGCAGGGACCAGGCGGCCGCGAACGGTCACGCCAACGACCCGGTCGTCCTCGACCGCGAGCCGGGCGGCGTCACCGACGACGACGCGGACCCCACGCCGCTCCGCGAGAAGCGCGTAGGCGCGTGTCGCCGAGGCCGGCGCGACGGGGTACCCGATCGCCAGACGGCACGCAACAAGCCCGCGCGCGAGAGCGGGCTCGAGCCGCTGGAGGTCGTCGTCCTCGACGAGCTCGGGACGGAGCTCCGGGTGCGATTCGGCGAGCGCGGCAGCGAGCGGCCGGACCGCGAGGTCGTCGGTCGAGACGTAGAGCAGCCCCGCCGGCGCATCGCCGAGGCGGAAGTCGTCATCACCGTCCGCCTCGAGGTCACGGTACAGCCGAAGCGTCTCGCGGTGAAGATCCGCGAGCACCGGATCCAGCGGGTGCTGGACGACGCCCGAGTTTCGCCCCGACGCACCAGCGGCGACGGCTTCGGACTCGACGAGCACGACCGATGCGCCGCGGTCGGCGAGCATCGCCGCGGTCGCCGTTCCGACGATCCCGGCGCCGATGACGACGACATCGGCCGCGCCGGCGCTCAACCGGCGGTGGCCGCCGCGGCGCCGGTCCGGTCCGCGATCCGCGACAGCGCACCGATTACGGCGTCGATCTCCTCGACCGTGTTGTAGTGGGTCAGGCCGATCCGGACGACGCCGCCGGTGTTGGCCAAACCGAGCCGCTCGATGAGGCCCGTCGCATAGAAGTCGCCGTCCCACACGGCGATCCCGTCGCGGCCGAGGGCCTCCGCGACGGCGCGGGGCGCGACGCCGTCGACGGTGAGGGCAGCCGTCGGCGTCCGCTCGAGGAACCGTGCGGGATCCGTGATCCCGTAGAGCCGCACGCCCCGGACCGCGCCGAGTCCCGCCGCGAGGCGGGCATACAGCTCCATCTCGTAGCGCCGGATCGCTCGCATCGCGGCGTGGACGGCGTCGCGACGAGAGGCCGTACGCGTCGCGTCGCCATGCGAGCGACCGACAGACGCCAGGTACTCGACGGCGGCGAGAACGCCGGCCAGCCCTTCGAAGTTGGCCGTCCCGGTCTCGAACCGGTCGTGCGCCGGCCGGATCTTGTACGAGGGCAGTCGATCGCGAACGTCGGACCGGATGTAGAGGACGCCGGCGTGCGGGCCGAAGAACTTGTAGCTCGAGCACGCCAGGAAGTCGACGCCGGTCGCGACGACCTCGATTGGAGCGTGCGGCGCGTAATGGACGGCGTCGACGTAGACCCACGCCCCGACGGCGTGTGCGCGCCCGACAATCTGCGCGATCGGGTTGATCGTCCCGACGGCGTTCGACGCCCAGCCCACCGCCACGAGCCGCGTCCGCGGCGACAGCAGCGTGTCGAGGTGGTCGAGGTCGAGCGTGCAGTCGTCGAGGCGAACGTCGACCGTCCGGACGCGGATACCGCGATCGCCGGCGATCGATCGCCAGGGTCCGACGTTCGCCTCGTGGTCGAGGCCCGTAACGACGATCTCGTCGCCCTCGACGAGCGTCGCCGCAATCGACCGGCTGACGTGCTGCGTCAGCGTCGTCATGTTGGCGCCGAAAGCGATCTCGCCCTCACTCGCCGCACCGAGCATGTCCGCCATCGCGACGTGCGCGTCCGACGCGATCGCGTCGGACCGGCGGCTCGTCAGGAACGCGCCGCCCGAGTTGGCGTTGGAATGGCGGTAGTAGTCGGCGACCGCGTCGATGACCGATTCGGGGACCTGGGTCCCACCCGGCCCGTCGAAATACGCGACGGCCCGACCCTCATCGACCTCGAGGAGCGACGGGAACTGGCGGCGGAGCGCGGCCACATCGAAGGCTGTCATCCGCGGATGCTACCGCCCAGCCCGCGTCGCCGGTGCGCGCGGTTCGGCGACCGCGCTACGCCGCGCCGACGGCCTCCCTGGCAGGCTCGGCCGCGGTCCCCGCCTCGACTGCGACCTCGTCCGCCGCGACGTCGATCTCGAGCTTGATGTCGTCCCCGACGAGCCAGCCGCCGGCCTCGAGCGCCATGTTCCAGTTGAGGCCCCAGTCCTTGCGGTTGACCTTCGCTTTGGCGGTGAATCCGGCGTGGCGGCCACCGCGCATCCCCGGCGTCGTGCCGAGGTATTCGACGTCGAACGTCACGGCCCGCGTCTCGCCGCGGATCGTGACATCGCCCGTGACGCTGAATTCGCCATCGCCCTTTGGCCTGACCCCGGTCGCACGGAAGACGATCCAGCGGTGCGTCTCGGCGTCGAAGAAGTCGGGCGACCGAAGATGCTGGTCGCGGGCGTCGAACCCCGTCGAGAGGCTCGCAGCGTCCACCCGGATCTCGCCGCGCGATCGGGTCGGCTCGGATTCGTCGAGCTCCAGCTCTCCCTCGACCACCGCGAACTTGCCGCGGACGGTCGTGATCATCATGTGCTTCGCCGAGAACGAAACGTCGGTGTGGGCGGGGTCGATCTTCCAGGTGGTCATGGCGGTGTTGTCGTTGTCCTCCAGGGCGGACGGTCTGCGTCTCGCCGTTATTCGTTGACTACGCAACCATATTCCGAGTTCGTTGCTGTGTCAACTACCACTCGTGTATCATGGCGCCATGACCAACATCGCCGAGGACCGTCAGCTCGTGGCGACTGATCCTCGTCTCGACGTCTGGCGGAGCTTCCTGCGCGCCCACGCTCGCCTGTTCCGCCGGCTCGACGAGGAGCTGCGTGCCGAGCATGGTCTCTCACTGCCGGAGTACGACGCCCTTCTCCAGCTCGCCCAGTCGCCGGACCGGCGTCTCCGCATGACCCAGCTCGCGGGCCAGGTCCTGCTGAGCAAGAGCGGTGTCACGCGCCTGATCGACCGGCTCGTCGCCGACGGCTTCGTCGCCCGGTCGCAGTGCAGTCACGACGCTCGCGGCGCGGAGGCCGTCCTCACTCCAGACGGACTCGAGCGACTGCGTCAGGCCGCCGGCACGCACCTCCGCGGCATCGACACGTACTTCCTCGCTGCACTCGACGATCGCGAGCTCGCAACGCTGCGGCGGTCGATGGACGCGGTGTCGCAGCGCAGCGGCCCGGACTCAGAGCCCGATGTCGCGTGCGACCCGGCACCGTCGGCCACTCCGAGGCGGGCGGGGCGAACCGCGACCGCGCAGCGGGCGCCCGCCGGCTGACCGCAAACCCGCCCGGCCGCCTCTTCGCCGGCACGAGCGGCTTCGCCTATCCGGGCTGGGCGCCGCGCTTCTATCCCACGGGGCTTCGGCCGGATGAGCTCCTCGCGTGGTACGGGCGTCAGCTGCCCGCTTGCGAGCTCAACAACACCTATTACCAGCAGCCGACAGAGGCGAAGGTGCGCGCCTGGCTCGCCGCGACGCCCGAGACGTTCCGGTTCGCCGTCAAGGCCCAACGCGGCGGGTCGATGCGCTCACTCGCCGCCGACCCCGTCGCAGGCGTGCCATGGCTCACGGCCCCGCTTCGGCCGTTCGGCGAGCGACTCGGGGCCGTGCTGTACCGCGTCGCGTCGCCCGTCCGCGCCGACGTCGGGAAGCTCTCGGCGCTCCTCGCGGCGTGGCCGCGCGACCTGCCGCTCACGATGGAGTTCCAGGACCCGTCGTGGCATGTCGACGAGGTGTTCGACCTGCTCCACGAGGCGCGGGCCACGCTGTGCGCGACCGATCTCCCCGAGGATCGCGAGCCGCCCGCCATCCGCCATACCGGACTCTTCCTCTATCTCCGGCTCCGGCGCCACGACTACGATGCAACGGGTATCCGGGCGTGGGCGGCCCGGCTCGAACCGTTCCTCGCGGCGGGGAGCGATGCGTTCGTCTTCTTCCGCCACGACGAGACGGGGCGAGGTCCGGAGCTCGCGCGCGAGCTGCTCGCGGCGGTGGACGCCGCACACGCGGTGCAGGCGCGGCAACGATGACCTCAGTCCGCCAGCGACCCCTCCGGCGGGGCGAAGAACACGACGATCACGAGCTCCTCGGCGATGTCATGGAAGTGGTGCGGGACGGTCGCGGCGACGAAGACCGTCGTCCCCGGTCCGACGTCGCGCGTCTCGTCCGCCACTGTCATCCGCGCCCGGCCGGAGACGACGTAATACGCCTCGTCCTCCGTGTGGGGCTGTTGCCGGTCGACGCCGTCGGCAGGCAGAACGTAGAGCCCGACGGACAGGGCACGGGATCGCACGAACTCGAGGTACGGGGCGCCCGACTCGCTCCGTTGCGCGAGCACCTCCGCGAGCTCGTGGGCCTCCATCGTCTCCTCCCGAACCATCGTGCGCGGCGGAGCGTATCAGTGCCAATGCCACGTGAACGCGGACATGCCGCTCCCCGCGCGCGCGGCGCGATGAGCAAGACCATTACCGCGGCCGTCGCGTTCGCCACAGTCGTTGCGGCATGCGGGTCGGGCGCGGGGACGGCGTCGCCCGGCGCAACCCCGACGCCACCTCATGCCACGTCAGCCAGCAGCACAGCGCCGGGCAGCGGCTTCGACGCATCGACGATCAATGTCGACCTCGAGCCGGTCGTCGACATTCCCGGCGCGCCGCTCGCGATCGCGACGCCGCGCGACGGGAGTGGGAGGTTGTTCGTCGTCGACCAGGGCGGGCAGATCTGGATCGTTCGCGACGGCAAACGATCCGACACGCCGTTCCTCGACATCTCGTCGCGAATCAGCAGCGGCGGCGAGCAGGGCCTCCTCGGGCTCGCCTTCCACCCCGGGTTCGCGACGGACAAACGGTTCTACCTCGACTACACGAACCCCGACGGGGACACCGTCGTGTCCGAGTGGCGCGTCGCCTCGGCAGACGCAACGACCGCCGACACGTCGAGCGAGCGGGTCCTGCTGACCGTCGACCAACCGTTCGCCAACCACAACGGCGGTGCCGTTGTCTTCGGGCCCGACGGATTTCTCTACATCTCGCTGGGTGACGGCGGGAGCGCCGGCGATCCGCAGGGCAACGGCCAGAAGCTCGACACGCATCTCGCGAAGCTGCTGCGCATCGACGTCGATACGAAGGCCGACGGCCGCGCGTACGGGATCCCGGCGAGCAACCCGTTCGCGACACGCAGCGGCGCTCGACCGGAGATCTACGTCTTCGGGATGCGCAACCCATGGCGGATCTCGTTCGATCGGGCAAACGGCGATCTCTGGATAGGCGACGTCGGCCAGGGCGCGTGGGAGGAGATCGACGTCGTGCGAGCCGGCAGCGGTGGCGGCGAGAACTTCGGGTGGAACAGAACCGAGGGCTTTCACTGCTACCCGGGCGGCGACAGCTGCGACCGGTCCGGCCTGACCGATCCCGTCACCGAGTACGCGCACGACCTGGGGTGCTCGGTGACGGGCGGGGTCGTCTACCGAGGCAAGGCGTACCCGATGCTCGCGGGCGTCTACCTGTTCGGTGACTACTGCTCCGGCAACGTCTGGGCGATCGACGCAGCCGCGAGCCGCGTCGACGACCCCGCGATCGTCGCCGAGACCGGGCGCTCGATCAGCTCGTTCGGCGAGGACGATGCGGGCGAGGTATACGCGACCGATCTCGCGGGGACGCTCCTGAAGGTCGTCGCCGAGAGCCGCTGAGGCCGGCTCCCGTCGTCAGGACGCGGCGGCGGTGGTCCGGCGCGACGGCGGCGCCGGCGGCGTTGCCGTCGCTCGCGGCGCCGTGGGCCGGAGATAGAACCCCAGGACGGCGACGAGGTATGTGACGTGGACCGCGAGCGTCGACACCTCGGGGTTCGCGGAGTAGCCGAACAGCGCCCGGAGTGACTGGCCGAGGACGTTGCCGGCGCTCTCGTCGTCGGGGAGCACGGACCGCAGGTCGTATGCGGCCTGGGTGCCGACAGTCACGACGCCGGCCTCGACGAGCTCATGGACCGCCCGGCTGAGGAGCCCGGCGGCGATGAAGACGAGGGCGATGCCGGTCCAGCGGAAGAACGTCGCGAGGTTGATCCGGCGCGACCCCCGATAGAAGCCGTACCCCAGCAGGACGGCGACGCCGAGGCCGACGAGCGCGCCCACGAGCACGCTGCCCGCGCCCGCCTCCGCCGAGTTGGCCTGGCCGACGAGGAAGAGCGAGGTTTCGATCCCCTCCCGGATGACCGCCGTGAAGGCGAGGATCGCGAGCGCCCACGCCGACCCGTCGGTGAGCGCACGGTCGACGCGCGCCTGGAGGTCGCCCTTGACGCCGGCGGCGACGCGGCGCATCCAGAAGAGCATCCACGTCACGACGGCCGCGGCGATGAGCATCGTCGCGCCTTCGAACAGTTGCTCGTACGGCGACGCGAGCTCGCGAGTGGTGGCGAAGATCGCGACGCCGACCGCGAGGCTCAGCGCAGCGGCCGCGCCCGTGCCGAGCCAGATACGTCCGAACTGCCGGGTGTTCCCCGTGCGCCCCAGGTAGGCGAGGATGATGCTGACGATGAGGGCGGCTTCGACGCCTTCGCGGAGACCCGTCAGCAGGCCGCTCGAGAATGCTCCGGGGTTCACGTCGCGGGGAGTCTCCGTCGTGCGCCCGGCGGTCGCGCTCACGCCGCTGCAGGCACGCTGATCGTACCCGTCGCCGAGCGTCGAAGTCAACCTCGCTTGCATCGCGGAAGCAGGCCCGCTTGTACGCCGGGAATGCCGCATGGAAGTGCGCGCGCGCACCGCAATGTGTCTCTGCAACGGGCCTGAAAGCCACCCCGCGGCGGTGGCGGGCCCGCCATTACGGAGTACCGCGCACGATCCGCCGGTGCATCCACGCCGGTACACGCGTCACCGTCTCCGCGCGCCTGTTCGACCCGGAGCGACCGGGTTTCGGCGCCCCATGCCGCGCCGCACGCGACAACGCTCACAGGGCAGCCGGGTCCTCGCGGTCCTCCTCACCCTGACGCTGGCCGCGATCCTCGTCGTCGGCGGCGCGGTCGGCGTGTTCGGCGTCGCAGCGATCGCCACTGTCGGTGCCCTGTCGACGGATCTCCCCGACCCCGCGACGCTCGAGCAGCTGACGTTCGCCCAGCCGACGGTCGTGTACGACCGGACCGGCAAGGTCGAGCTGGCGCGGTTCCAGAAGGAGCAGCGCCGCGTCGTGTCGTACTCGGACGTCCCCAAGCTCGTGGTCGATGCCACGACGACCGCTGAGGACCGGACGTTCTGGAAGAACGGCGGCTTCGATCCGGCAGCGATCATGTCGGCAGTCGCGCAGAGCGCGAGCGGCGGGAACGAGCGCGGCGCGTCGACGATCACGCAGCAGCTCGTGCGCGCGAGGCTGCTCCCCGATCAGTACGTCGCGCCGGGCGCCGACCGCTACCTCCGCAAGGCAAAGGAGCTCATCCAGTCCGCCCGCGTGACCGAGACGTTCCCCGGCGAGCAGGGCAAGCAGCGGATCGTGGCCGCGTATCTCAACCAGATCTTCTACGGCCATGACGCGTACGGGATCGCCGCCGCCGCCCGGATCTACTTCGGCGTCGACGACCTCGAGAAGCTGACCCCGGCGCAGGCCGCGCTCCTCGCCGGGCTCCCGAAGTCGCCCACGACGCTCGACCCGTACCGCTATGCGAAGCCGGACAAGAAGGGCCGCCTCGTCGTCCCGTCGAGCGCGGCTCCGGTCGTGCGCCGTGACTGGATCCTGACCAACCTCTCGACGTCCCGCTGGACGAGGCTCGACGCGCTCGAGCTGAAAAAGGCGCTCGCGGAGCCCGTGATCCTGGCCGGTGAGCAGCACGTCCGGTTCAAGGCGCCGCACTTCACGTGGCAGGTCCGCCGACAGCTCGAACAGATCCTCGGCAGCGCGGACGCCGTGGACACCGGTGGCTACCACGTCATCACCACGCTTGACTGGGAGGGACAGCAGCTGGCGGAGAAGTGGATGACCGCGGCGGTCATCGCCCCGAACCTCTCGTTGAAGGCGTCTCGCCAGATGCTGGCGGACCTGAAGATCCCCTTCCGCGACCGTGCCTGGATCGCGGCGCTCCGCGGCAAGGACCTCCACAACGCGGCGCTCGTAGCGCTCGACTACAAGAGCGGCGATGTCCTGACGTATGTCGGCAGCGCCGGCTACTACCGCGACAACATGCGGAGCCGCAAGTTCGAGCCGAAGTACGACGCGGCGGGCGACGGCGCGCGGCAGCCCGGATCCGCCTTCAAGCCGATCGTCTACGCGACGGCGTTCGAGCAGCACAAGCTGACGCCGGGGAGCCTGCTGCTCGACATCACGACCCAGTTCGGCGCGAAGTGGGCGCCGCGCGACGCCGACCAGCTCGAACGGGGTCCGGTTCTCGTGCGCAAGGCGCTCCAGTTTTCCCTCAACATCCCGGCCATCCGCGCGCTCCAGCGGGTCGGCAACGAGGCGGTCGCGGACCAGGCGGCGAAGATGGGCATCCGGTTCGCGGGCGGGCGCGATGCCTATCTCCAGTCAGGCCTCGCCGGCGCGATCGGGACCGTCGAGCTGCGGCCGCTCGACCTCACCGCGGCGTACGGGACGCTGGCGAACGGCGGGCAGTACCTGCCGCCGCGGATGGTCCTCGAGATCGACGGGCCCGACGGCAAGGCCGTCTACAAGGCCCCCGAGCGGGAGCCGAGGGCAGCGCTCAGCCCGCAGTCGGCGTTCCTCGTCACCGACATCCTCGAGGGCAACACCGATCCCACGCAGAACCCGATCTGGTCCGCCAAGCTCGAGCTGCTCAACGGTCCCCGGCAGAGCCGTCGCCCGGCGGCGGTCAAGACGGGTACGGCGAATGACGCGCGCGACCTCGCGACGTACGGTTTCCTGCCGCCGCCCGCGACCGACAAGCAGCCGGGCCTGGCCGTCGGGATCTGGATGGGCAACAGCGACCATTCGAACCCGCGGTCGCGAAAGCCCGCCACGTCGTTGACGGCCGCCGCGCCGCTGTGGCATGCCTTCGTCCGCGACTACACGGCGAAGTGGCCGGTGACCCAGTTCAAGCGCCCGACCGGCGTGATCAGCAGCGTCATCGACGCGTACTCGGGCGGGCGGCCTGGGCCGTGGACGGTCGACAGGACGCGCGAATGGTTCCTCTCCGGCACCCAGCCGGGGCGCCTCGGAGCGATCGACCCGCCGGGCCTCCTCTACACCGCGGCCTGCGGCGGCTGGCGCGTCGACCCGCTCAAGGCCGAGCGCGGCCCCTTCCGCTGGAACGCCGACGTGGCGAACTGGATGGCGCGCGCGAGGCGCGGTCCCGGGGTCAAGGGGCCGCTCGACTCGTCGACGGCCTACTTCTGGGGTCGAGCGTCGTGGGGCGGGACGATCATGGGCCCCTGCGTTCGGACGCGGGTCGTGCGCTCGAGCGTCACTCACCGAGGAACGCTCGCGAACCCGCGAAACTGGCGCGGACACGGTCGCGGCCACCATGAGGCCGACTGACGCGGCGACGCTCGCACGACCGGGTTTCACGGCCGGTTGATGCGCGCCGACCTCCTCGCCTGGGCCGTCCGCGGTGCCGGCCTCGCGGTCGGCATCGTCGCGATCTACGGTCTGGCGCTGCTGGCCGTCGGAGCCGGCGGCGTCCTGCTCCTCGTCTTCATCGCGATCCTCCTCGCCTCCGCCCTCGAGCCATTCGTCGGCTGGATCCGATCGCGCGTCGGCCTCGGACGCGGGCCGACGATCCTCCTCGTCTACGCCGCGTTCCTTCTTCTCGTCATCGGCATGGCGCTCGTCGTCGTGCCCGCGGCAATCGGGCAGTTCAACGACATCGTCGCGGGCCTCCCTCCGTTCGTGGATCGCGCGCGCGACTGGGCGTCGCACGTGCGCCCCGCCGGCCTCGCCCGGAGCCTGACGGCGCTCATCAACGCGGGCGACGACGTCCTCGCCCCGGCTCCGCCTGACCCGAGCGCCGTCGTCAAGGTGGGTCTGACGGTGGTCGAGGCCGTGGTGTCCGTCGCGACGCTCCTCGCCCTCGTCTTTTTCTGGCTCGTCGAACACGCGCGCCTCCAGCGGTTCGTGCTCGCGTTCCTGCCCGCGCAACGACGCGGCGGCGCGCGCGAGGCGTGGAACGAGATCGAGGCGCGCCTGGGACTATGGGTCCGCGGCCAGCTGATCCTCATGGCCTCGATCGGCGTCGCGACGGGCACAGCGTATTTCCTGCTCGGACTGCCGTCCGCACTCCTCCTTGGGCTCATCGCGGGTCTGATGGAGGTGATCCCGATCGTCGGGCCGCTGCTCGGCGCCGCGCCCGCGCTCCTCGTGGCGCTGACGGTGTCGCCGGAGCTCGCACTCGTCGTGGCCGGCGTCTACGTCGTCGTCCAGTTCGTCGAGGGCAACGTTCTCGTCCCGCTGGTCATGCGGAACACGATCGGCCTCTCGCCGTTCCTCGTCATCGTCAGCCTCCTCGTGGGTGCGGCGGCGGGCGGAATCGTCGGCGCGCTCTTCGCGGTCCCGCTCACGGCGGCGGCGCTCGTCGTGCTCGAGCGGCTGCAGGCGCGCGAAGTCCCGGTAGCGCAGGATCCGGCGGCGGTCGAAACGCCGTCGGACACGGACTCGGCCTCGCTCCGCCGGTCGCTCCCGGATGCCGCCCGCGGCAAGCCGTAGTCGAAGCGCTCGGCGGGTCGCGCTCGCCTAGCGGAGCGCCGCCGTCTCGACCCGCGCGCCGCGCCGCGGCGGTTGCGCCCGCACGTCTGCGGCGACGTCGCGGCGCCAACCGACGACGCGCCCAGGGCGCTGGAACGCGGCGAGCGGTGTGAAATCGATCGACGCAGCGGATTCGGCCGCATGGAAGCGATGCCCTGGCGGGCCCGGGGGGCAGTAGAAGACGTCGCCGGCCGACACGACCTCGACGTCGGTCTCCCACTCGATGGCGAGGCTTCCGGCGGTCACGAGCCCCCAGTGCTCGAGGTCGCAGAACGGCGACGTATAGCCGCTCCGCGGACCGAAGCTTGTCTGGCACAGGAGCAGGTCGCCCATTCGGGTCGCCTCGGTCACGACATCGCCGGGCTCCGCCCGTACCGACGGCGCCGGGCTTGGCAGAACGGCTCGGGCCGCGGTGGCGGCGCCTCGGACGATCTCGAACCCCTGGGCGACGAGCCCCTCGTCGCTGACGTCGACCCCCGCGGCAAGACGCTCGAACCCGACCAGAACGGCACTGTCGGCGGCGTGAAACCGGTGGGGAAACGCAGCGGGCACATGGAACGCCGTGTCGGGCCCGATCTCCCAGCGGCTCGACGCGCCGACGACGGCGACCGACCCACGAGTGACGAACGCCCAGTGAGCGCGCTCGCAGAGGTCCTCCAGGATCGTCCCCGCGGAGCCGCCTGGCGGCAGCTCGGCAACGACGTACGCGATGTCCCGGAGGATCGCGAACCGGAGGGTGACGCCTCCGTTCCGTATCGCCCGAAACCCGGCCGGCGCAACGTGCACTTCGAACCCTCGACGCCCCTCGACCCCGCGTTCCGGGGGGTCAGCATCGGACTGGGATCGACAGGATACAAGAACGCCGGCAAGTCGCAACACGACTGAAATGTCGCGTCGAAGGTCGGGGGACGGCGCGTTATGCCGATCGTGCGCTAGTCTCGCCGCGGCCGTCACGCGACGGCGCTGACCGTCGCGGAGGGGTAACAGAGGTCGTGATCGAGCACGTCGGTGGTCGGGAGATCGCCGCGGGGCCGCCGCCGGAGATCCGCGAGCGCCTCGCCGCGATCCTCGACTCCGTCGCCGACGGCGTGACGGTTCAGGACCGCACGGGTCGGGTCGTCTACGCCAACGACGCCGCCCTCGCGGTGATGGGGTTCGCGAGCCTTGACGACCTGCTCACCGCCGAGCCCCTCGACATCGTCGGGCGGTTCGAGATCTTTGACGAGCACGGCAACCGAATGGCCCTTACCGCCCTCCCCGGGCGGCTTGCGCTCGACGGTCTGCCCGAGCCGGCTGCGCTCGTCCACTTCCGCGTCGTTGCGACCGGCGAGGAGCACTGGGCGCAGGTGCGCGCGAACCCCCTCGTCGGCCCCGCGGGCGAGGTCATCTACGCCATCAACACGTTCCACGACGTCACGGACCGCGTGCGGATGGAGGCGGAGATCCGGGCAAGTGAGGCCCGCTACCGTCAGCTCGTCGAGGCGATGCCGCAGATCGCCTGGACCACGGACCCAGGCGGCGCGCTGACGCTCGTGAACAACCGCTGGACGGAATACACCGGCACGCAACGAGAGCTACATGTCGGTCTCGAGGCGGACGACTCCGTCCACCCTGACGACCGCGATGGGTTCTCCGCGGAGTGGGCGAGGAGCCTTGGAACCGGCGCTCCGCTCGAAGCCGCGACCCGCTTCCGCCGTCGCGATGGCGCCTTCCGCTGGCACCTCGTCCGGGCGGTACCGCTGCGCGACGATGACGGCGCCATCACCGCATGGATCGGGACGAGCACGGACATCGATGAGGCGAAGCGGGCGGAGGAAGGGCTGCGGCTGCTCGCGGAGGCGACGATCCGCCTCGACGCCACGCTCGACCTGGCCGAAACCGCCGACGCCGCCGCCGAGATCGCCGTCCCGGCGCTCGCCGACTGGTGCTTCATCGATCTGATCGGCCCGGACGAGGTCGTTCGGCGCGCGGCAGTCGCCACCTCCGACGCCGGGAAGAGTGAGGTCGCGGCACGGCTGCGGCGATATCCGACCAACCTCGGCGGTCCCAGCCCCGTCGTCGCCGCCGTGCGCGACGGCACGCCCGTGGCGCTGGCGCAGCTCGCCCCGGAGTTCGTCGAGTCGCTCGCCGAGACTCCCGAGCACGCCGAGCTCCTCCGCCAGGTCGGGGCGACGAGCGCGCTCGCGCTGCCGCTCAAGGCGCGCGGCCGGACGCTGGGCGCGATGCTCCTGGTCGCGTCGCAGTCGGGTCGGCGATACGACGAGGACGCCCTTGGCCCGGCCGCTGACTTCGCCCGCCGCGCCGCCCTCGCCCTCTCGAATGCGGAGCTGTACGCCGCGGAGCAGCGCGCCCGCGTCGTCGCCGAGGGGGCCGCCGATCGAACCGCGCGTCTGCAGCGGACGACACGGACGCTCGCCGAGGCGGCAACGACTGACGAGGTGTTCGAGATCGTTCTCCGCGAGACGTGCGAGGCGACGGGCGCACGGGCGGGAGGGATCGTCCTTCGCGAGGGCGACACCGTCGTCCTGGCGGCCGGCCGCGGCCTCGACCCGAACGCCGTCGCGCATTTCACGGCCGTCGCGCTCGACGCGGACCTCGCCGCAGCCACGGCGGTCCGAACGGGCGAGGCGCTGTGGATCGGGCACGTCGCCGAGTCGCACATCCGGCTGCTGATGGCGGCGCTGTCCGACACCCGCGGCGGCGCGTCGTGCGCGGTTCCGATGACCGCCGACGGGGTCACGACCGGCGCGCTGACCCTGGCCTTCGACGAGCCGCGCGAGTTCGGCGACGACGACCAGGCATTCATCGTCGCCCACGCCAACCTTGCCGCACAGGCGCTCGAGCGCGCCAAGCTGAGCACAGCCAGGGAGGATGCCCTCCGGAGTTTGGAAGAGCAGCGAAGCCGGCTCGAGACGGTCCTCCGCCAGATGCCGGCCGGCGTCCTCATCTGCGACGGCGACGGCCGGCTCGTCCTGTCGAACGCGGAGGCGGCGAGCATCTGGCGCGAGCCGTTCGAGCCCGGGCGGTCCATCTCCGACTACCTCGAGAACATCGCCGTCCGATCGAACGGCGACAGATATGGCATCGACGAGTGGCCGCTCGCCCGCGCGCTGCGCAACGGCGAGACCGTCACCGGGGAGACGATGGCGATCGAGCGATTCGACGGGAGCCGCGGCTGGATCTCCGTCGACGCGGCGCCCGTCCGGGACCGCACCGGCCGCATCGTCGCCGCGGTCTCGACGTTCAGCGACGTGACCGAGACGCGCGAGGCGGCCGAGCGGCAGCGCTTTCTCGCCGACGCGACGGCGCTCCTCGCCTCCTCGCTCGATTACGAGACGACGATCGACCGGCTGGCCCAGCTCGCGGTCCCAAGAATCGCCGACTGGTGCGCGATCGATCTCGTGGGTGCCGATGGCGAGCTGGAGCGACCCGCGATCGCCCACGTCGATCCGGCGCGCGTCCAGCTCGCGCGCGACCTCAGGGAGCGCTACCCCTCCGATCGCGACGCGCCGACCGGGACATGGGCCGTCATCAGGTCGGGCAAGCCGGAGTACGTCGCGGACATTCCGGCGTCGGTCGTCGAAACGATCGACGATCCGGAGCTGCGATCGATCGTCGGGGCGCTCGATCTCCGCTCGTACATGGTCGTACCGCTCACGGCGCACGGCGAGACGGTGGGCGCGATCACGCTCATCGGCGCTGAATCGGGCCGCCGCTTCTCGCCGGAGGACCTCGCGCTCGCAGAGGACCTTGCCCGACGCGCCGCATCGGCCGTGCAGAACGCCCGGCTCTTCCGTGACGTCGGCCGGTTCAAGGCGATTCTCGACGCGACGCTGGACGCGGTGTTCATGTTCGACCCGGCGACGCTTCGGTTCTCGTACGTCAATCACGGCGCGGTCGACCAGACGGGCTTCGACGAGGCAACGCTCCTGTCGATGAACCCGACCATGCTGACGGCCGACCTCGACGAGCCCCAGATCCGGTCGATCATCGAGCCGCTCCTCGACGGGCGCCTCGGATCGCGGACAGTGACCATCACCCAGCGGCATCGTTCCGGCCGCCGGCTGCCGGTCGAGATGCTCCTCCAGCACGTCGTTCTGCCTGGCGAGCCGGGACGGATCGTGGCCATCTCCCGCGACATGACCGACCGCGTCGAAGCCCAGGCCCGCCTCCAGCGATTGGCGGAGGCGGAGCACGCTCGAGCCGCCGAGCTCAACGCGGTGATCCGGGCGATGGGCGAAGGCGTCGTGGTGTGCGACACGGACGGCGAGGTCGTTCTCGCCAACCCTGCCGCGGAGGAGCTGTTTCCGGGTGTTGCCGGCCGAACGTACCGGGACATCGTCGACGCGCTCGACGACGGAGCGACCCGGGCGCCGCGACTGAGGATGCGCGGCGGCCCCGTCGAGCTCCGCGTCCGCGGCGACGACGACCGCTGGATCGAGCTGAGCACGTATCCCGTCGCGGCGCGCGCCGGATCGGGCGGCGGGACCGATGACTCGGAGACCATCGTCCTCCTCCGCGACGTCACGTCCGCCCGGCAGCGGCAAGCCGTCCGCGACACGTTCATCGGCGTCCTGTCGCACGAGCTGCGGACGCCGGTGACGACGATCTACGCGGGGTCGAAGGTGCTCGCGCGCGGTGGCACGACGCTCGACGACGACGTCAGGCGGAGCGTCTTCGAGGACATCCACATCGAGGCCGAGCGACTCCACCGGCTCGTCGAGGACGTCATCGCGCTGACTCGGTTCGGCGAGGAGGAATCGCAGATCGGCGACGAGCCGGTCCTGCTCCAGCGGATCCTGCCGGGCGTCGTCCGCTCGGAGGAGGTGCGCTGGCCCGGCGTCGAGTTCTCCCTCCGCGTCCCTGGCGGCGTGCCGACCGTCGTGGCGGACGCGACGTACGTCGAGCAGGTCGTTCGCAACCTGCTGTCGAACGCAGCCAAGTACGGTGGGTCTGGAGCGCGCGTCGAAGCGATCGTCGAGTCGGCCGGCGATGAGGTGCTCGTCCGGATCCTCGACGACGGACCGGGGTTCCCGCCCGGTGAGGCCGACCGCCTGTTCGAGCTGTACTACCGCTCACCGTCGACGGCGGGCTCCGCGAGCGGCGCGGGGATCGGGCTGTTCGTCTGCGCGCGCCTCATCCGGGCGATGGGCGGGCGGATCTGGGCTACGCCTCGACCTGACCGTGGGTCGGAGTTCGGGTTCAGCCTCCAGGTGATGCGGGAGGACTGACCGCCGCGACGTGGGTCAGATCCAGCGACGGTTCCTGGCGATCGCGAGGATGCCCGCAGCCATGGCCAGCATGGCGACGATGACGGCCCAGAAGTTCTCAGGCGTGTCGAAGAAGCCGAGTTTGAAGTTCATCCCCATGACGCCTGCCAGGACGACGCTCGGGAGCAGCACGGCCGACAGGATCGTGAGGACCTTCATGACCTCGTTCGTGCGGTGCGCGGCGCCGCCGAGGTAGAGGTCGAACGAGCCGACGAGGAGCTCGCGGGCGTTCTCGACGGAATCGATGACGCGCTCGAGCCGCTCGAGCAGCCCCGGCTGCGGACTCCCCAGCACGTCGTCGAGCGCGGCGTCGGGTCGCGCCAGCGGAGCGAACGCCTCGCGGTGCGGTGCGATCGTGCGCCGCAGGACGGCGACGCGGCGCCGAAGGCGGAGGACCTCGACGAGGAAGATCTTGCTGTCAGGCCCGCGAAGCGCGACCTCGTCGAGCCGATCGATGTCCCGCTCGATCTCCTCGACGCGGGCGAAATACGCGGTCAGGACGGTGTCGACGATCGCCGCGAGGAACACGCCGGCGTCGACCTCGCCGATGAGCGAGTCGCCGTGAACCTGCTCGTTGAACCGCTCGAGCGCGGCGACGCGACCGTCGTGAACGGTCACGACGACGTTGTTGCGGGCGAACAGGTCCAGCTCACGGCGGACGAACTCGTCGTCGTCGCCCGCCGCGATCGTCTCGATCGTCAGGTGAATCGCGTTGGGGTAGCGAATGACCCGCGCGCGGCCGAAGTCCTCGAGGATCCGCGCCGCTATCCGGTCCGGGATCTGGAGGACGCCGGCGATCGCGGCGAATGAATCGCGAGACCGCGCGTCGACGTCGATCCAGAGGAGCTGCCGGGGCTTGAGCCGCGCCACGACAGCCGACGTGAGCCGGACGTCCCGGTCGCGCTGCGTGGCGTCGTACAACCTCGCTCGCGGCCCGATTCCGATCGGCCCGGCTTCCTCCGGGCGGTCCTCGACCGGCTCGACCTTCGCGCGCCGCGTCGCGGCGCGCGACGTCGTCTTCCGCGCTGTCAGCGGATCGAGAGCAGCAGCGCGGCGGCGACGGCGATGATCGCCATCGCGTACTCCATCAGCCGCATCGAGCGCTCGTCACGCCTGAATTCGTCCGGGCTCGCCGTTCGCACCTGTGTCCTGTCGATCATCGCTTGTGGGCCTCACGGAAGAAAATGCTGCGAGTCTCGATGGAGCCGGCTGTTTGAGCCCGGCGTCGAGGGCTGACGCGACTTTCGGGTGCGGATGGTACCGGCTGCGACGCGGCGCGCCGAGGCCTCGTAACAGGGCTGTTGCACGCCTCCGGACGCGGTGCCCGGAGGCACCGGCGGCTGGACCTCGCAATCGCCCTCGACTATCTGCAACCCTCGTGCGATGGCGGTGCAACGGCGGCCGGGCGGCGGGCCGTGAACGCCACGGGTCGCGCATCCGTAGCCTCGCGGTGTCCGGTCTACGGGCATTCAACACGCCGCGCACGCAGTGACGGCATGTCTTCGAGGTGAGGAATGATCAAGCGCCTGATTCTTGTCGCGGCCCTGGTCGGCGCCATCGTCGGCTGCACGAGCCCAAGCTCGACGACCTCGCCGGTGAGCACCCCGGCGTCGAGCCCAGCGGGCGGCGCGGCCAGCCCGTCCGGGAGCGGCGGCGCGGCGCCGTCCGGCAGCGACATGCTCGCCTCGCCGTCGGCGTCGTAACCGAGGCAGGACAGAAGGCGCCCTGGCCGACGGCCCGGGCGCCTTCCGATTCGCGGGCCCTCGCGGTTGGTCCAGCCCGCCCTCGATGCGAGCGATCGGGTCGTCAGCGTTCGCGCGCCGTGGCGCGCCGGTCGTTCCCGACACGGCGAGACGCGCCACGAGTGCTTGTCAGGTCGTTGATACGCCGCGGACGGCGTGCGTTGTCGAGCCGGGACCCGTCAGCGGCGACAGTGGTGTCCCGCTCGACTGGAGCGGATCACATCGCAGGGAGTGGAGGTACTCGCGTGAGCATCATTGCGTGGCTTGTCCTCGGCGCGATTGCCGGCTACCTGGCCGGCTTCCTCGTCAAGGGCGACGAAGGACTCGGGGTCATTGGTCATATCGTGCTCGGCATCGTCGGCGCGATCGTCGGTGGGTTCCTTGCCGGCGCCCTTTTCAACAAGGACGTCATCAACGGCCCGCTCGACATCAGCTCGATCGTCACTGCCGTCATCGGCGCGGTGATCGTCGTTGTCGTCGTGAACATGGTCACGGGCCGCTCGCGGACGGGTCGCGGCGCCATCTGACCTCGCACCGGGCCGGATCGCGGCTCGGCCGAACAACGGGGACGCCCACCGGGCCCAAATCGGTGGGCGTCCTCTTTTTCGTCGCCAAGGAGTCGGCTGCCTCCCGGAGCCGGCGGAGAACAACAGCGAAAGGAGCGCCATGTCGACGGTAACGCAGTCAATCGACGTCAAGGTCCCGGTGCGGACGGCGTACGACCAGTGGACGCAGTTCGAGGACTTCCCGCAGTTCATGGACGGCGTCCAGCGCGTCGAGCAGCTCGACGACACCCGACTCCACTGGGTCGCCAAGGTGGCCGGCAAGGAGAAGGAGTGGGACGCCAAAATCACCGAGCAGACACCCGACCAGCGCGTTGCGTGGACGGCGACGAGCGGCGCCCCGAACGGCGGCGTCGTGACGTTCCACCGGCTCGACGACTCGACGACGCGCATCACGGTCCAGATGGACATCGAGCCTGAAGGCCCGATCGAAAAGGTTGGTGCCGCGGCCGGGATCCCGGACAACCGCGTCAAGGGCGACCTGGAACGATTCAAGCAGTTCATCGAGTCGCGCGGCACGGAGACCGGTGCGTGGCGGGGCGAGGTCAAGCAGAACGACCTGACCTGACGTCGCGCGCGTCGCGGACGTCGCGTAGCGGCCCTGCAAGGCGTTTCGCGGCTGTCGCGCGATCCACGCAAAGGATCTCGACGACGCTGCTTGCGGTGGTCCCCTACCACTGGGGGTTCGGGGGACCACCGTCTCCTCCCCGGCGACCCAGGGGCCTCCCCGACGACCTCGGCGCCTGACATGCCGCTGCAATGCTTGACGCGGATGGCGACACCGCCGGTGTACGGAAATTGCCCCTAGTGTTCCGGCCAGACGGGTGCGTTCCGCCCGACGAAGATCGTCTACTCCAAGGGGAGCGCTTGTGACGGGGCGTTTCCCACCGTTCCCACGGACGGCCCGAGTCCCCTCCTCGGGTCGTCCGTTTTTTCTGCCCCGAACCTCTCGTCGCGCCGACGTCGCCGGCGGACGGGCGCGCTCGAGGGACGCATCCCTGCAAGCCCCCTGACACCTGCCGCTGCCAGCGTGGGATTCGGCCCGATACGGACGACCGCCTACGGTGGAGCTCGAACCGGGGCGAGACCGCCCTCGGGCGCAAACCAAGGGAGGACTCCCATGGACGACCTGAAGAAGACCTATCGAGAGGGCGAGGAGTCGTCGAAGGAAGCCTGGCGGAATCGCGACGGCGAGGACCTGGCCGACAAGGTCGGCAATGCCGGCGACGACATCCGCAAGAACCTCGGCAACGCCGGGGACGACGCGGATCGCCAGTCGACGACGGAGACGACGACGACCGAGACCGAGCGCCGCTACTAGTCACTCGTTCCGACGCCCGCCGGGCCGCGCCCGGCGGGCGTTTTCGTGCCATCGCCCGCCGCCACGGGCCGGCAAGAGTTGCGCTGGACCGCTCGTGAACGCCCGACTCGGTCCGTCTGCCTGTCACATGGCTGCAAGCGATCCGATCCGCTCGACCGGGCGAGCCTCGCGTCAGCGGCTCTACGCTCCGCGAGCGGGACGGCCGGATCTCCCGGCGAGAGGACGCGGCATTGTCCCGGAAGGAGGCACTGGATGACGACAGCGAAGTCGGCCGAGGGGGCCAACGGCGCCAAGGCGCAGAACGGCGGCTCGTCGCCGCGCGACATGGCCGGCGAGGTCGCGGGCAACGTCCGCGGCGCGGCGGAGACCGTCGCGGCGCGGATCCCCGACGCCGCGGCCACGACGATGGCCGCCGTCGACCAGGCGGCGCGGCGGATCGAAACCGGTTCGGACGAGATGCTGACCGCGGGCGCCACCCTGTCGCTCGGCCTCGCGATCGGGCTGCTCATCGGCGGGGCGAGCCGGATCCTCGTCGTGCTCGCGCTCATTCCCGCGGCCGCGATGGGGATGACGCTTCTGGACCGGGGCGGACGCGGTCCCAAGCTCGGCGGCAAGCGCAGCGTCTGAGCTGTCCGCGACTGGCACGTTCAAGCCGACCACAACGATGAAGACCCGGGCAGCGAGCCCGGGTCTTCTGCTATCCACGCTTCTGCCTGTCCGCGAGCGCCGCGGGCCACAGACGAGCGTCGGCAGTCAGCGGCCGCTGTCAGGCCCGCGCGACCTCACGGCGGTGGGCCTGGAAGGCTGCGTCAGGTGCGGCCGCGCTGTCGGCAGCGACCTGTGGAACGTCGAGGACGACGGGTCGCGCCGGCTCCCACGCGCACCACGCGCAGACCCGCCAATTGAGACCCATCGAGCGGCCGCAGTCGGCGCAGGCACTGGCGAGCTTCGTGCGGCAGCGCGGACACGCGAGCCACTCTTCGTCGACCGGCGTCGCACACGAGGGGCAAACAAGCATCGACGACAGGTCGAGCTGCGTCAGCCGATCCTCGAGATGCATCTCCCGCCACTCGCCGAGCGTCCTCGCGGGGCGCAGCACGCGGTAGACGACGAGAGCGAAGACGAACACCAGGGGCGACGCGACGATGATCGCGCCGGCCGCCACGTACGGCAGAACGGAGTT
>DATFPL010000097.1:0-12793 GCA_035264845.1 Candidatus Limnocylindrales bacterium
ATCTCGCCACCGACCGGGACGAGGACCGGCTGGTCGTCGCTGATCAGCGAGACGATGTTCTCGCCGGGGATGTCGGCGGCCGTGACGACCACGACCTGCGACCAGTCGATCCCATCGGACCTGTCGATGTCGATGGCGACGAGACGGGCGTGGGGCTCGGTCGAGCGGATCGTCGCGCCGTACCAGGCGCCTGGGAACACGAGATCGTCGGCGTACTTCGCCTCGCCGGTCAGCTTGGCGGGGCCCTCACGGCGGAGTGGGGCGGCGCCTCGGGCGCGGCCTGGGGCGAGCTCGCCGGGACGGACGACGAGCGGTCCGACGGCGTCGCGGAGCGGGCTCTCCGGACGGGCCGGCGCGGTCCGAATCGTCGTGCGCGGACGCTCCTCCATTGGCCGGAGAGGGTACACCGGCCGCGGTCGCGCGCGGCACTGGCGTCGACCCATCGAGACCGCTCGAGACCGCTCGCGTCGCCCCCAAAACCGGTCGAACCCCCGCATCCGGCCGCCCACGGCACCGCTCCGCCCGCCGCGGTGCGATCCGGCACCGCGAACTCGGTGGCGCGGGGCGGCAGACGTCCACATCGGCCCCGGCCGCTCCTATAGTCCGCTTCGGTCACGACGCACTCGCCCCGGAGTTGGTCGATCATGCCCAGTCGGGAGACGGTTCTTCTCGTCGTCTTCGCCGCAATCGTCGTCAACCTCATCCTCGCCGGCGGATTGCTCGTGGTTCCGCGATTCCGCCGCCGAATGGCGAGGCGTTCCGTGACCGAAATCGGAGCGGGGGGATCCGGACCGTCCGCGGCGGAAACGTCGCCCGGATCCCCGCGCGCCGTCTCGAAGCTCCAAGCCGACCCGGAGACGGGCCTCGACACTGTGGCCGCGTGGACGCGGTGGCTCGCCGACGAGGACGCCCGCGTCCGCCGCTACGGCCGACGCGCCACGATCGTGCTCGTCGCCGTCGAAGGGCTCGATCGGATGGCCAGGCACCTCGGCGTCGAGCCGACGGCGCCGCTCATCCCGGTCGTCACGAACCTCCGCGAACACGCCCGCGAAGCCGATCGGCTCGCCCGCCTCGGGCCGTCGAAGTTCGGAATCCTCCTGCCCGAGACCGACGAGATCCAGGCGATCAACTACGTCGAGCGGGTCCGCGGAGCCTGCGACCAGTGGCTCGAGTCGGGCAGCCTCGCGCTGCGGCTGTCGATTGGCTGGGCTGAGGTCAACGAGGCGCGTGGGATGCACGCCGCGATCGCGCTGGCAGAGGACCGCCTCGTGACCGAGCGGCGGCGCAGCGTATTCGGCGAGCCGGATTACCGACCGATCGACCCCGCCCCCGCAGCGGCGTAGGCTCGCGCCGCGGCGCGTCGCGCCACGGCCAGCGCGGCCCGGGGCTCCCGCGGCCAACGCGCCGTTTCCGCCAGTTGCGCACCACGTGCGCGCCAGCCAGTAATTCGTCGCCGCCGGCCGCGCTGCCGTGCTGCGGCGCGGGCGGCTTTCCGCCATACGGGCAGGCGGGGAGCGGCCGGTGGCAGATTCGCCGTCGCGTGCGCACGACGTGAGCATGTGGCGGAATCCGCGCTGGCGACCGAGCGACGCGCGGCGCTCAGGCCGCCGCTCTCCCCCGCCGCAGCGCGCGGCCGGGAGTCGCTCCCGTGTGTCGCCCGTCCGACACGACGACCTCGCCGTTGACGATCACGTGCTCGATCCCGTCGGGGAACTGTCGCGGCTCCTCGTATGTGGCGTTTGCCCGCACCGTCGCCGGATCGAACACGACGAGGTCGGCGGCCGCGCCGTCGCGGATCGTCCCCCGATCCGTGAGTCCGAGCCGCGCCGCGGGCCCGCCGGTCATCTTCCAGATCGCGGCCTCGAGCGAGAGTACGGCCTCGTCGCGCACGAACTGGCCGAGGATCCGTGGGTATGAGCCGTACGTGCGCGGGCTCGGCTTCGCGCCGACGAACGTGGAATCGGTTCCGACGAGGCCGATCGGGTGACGCAGGAAGCGGCGAATGCCGTCGGTGTGCGGGCCCGTCGTGACCTCGTTCGGCCGCAGGTTCTCCGAGAGCAGCAGGTCGCACAGCGCGTCGACGGGATCGGTGCCGACGGCGTCGAAGTACTCGCCGAGGGTTCGCCCCTCCCATTGCAGGTTCGAAGGCTGCGCCAGGTAGCCGATCCGGATGTCGCGCAACCCACCCGCGCCGGCGAACAGCACGCCGCGCTCCGCAAGCTCCCGCCGGATCCGCGCGCGCACGCCGCCATCGGCCAGCCGCTCCTTCGTCCGCGCGGGCCCGCCCTCCTGGACCCAGGTCGGGATGAGGATGAGGAGTCGCGTGCTCGCCCACTCGTACGGGTACGCGTCGAACGTCACGTCGAGTCCTTCCGCACGCGCGTCGTCGACCAGGTCGAGCATCTGGTCCGGCGAGCCCGGGAACGTCTTGCGGTGATAGAAGTGGGTGATGTGCGCCGGCGCTTCGCCGCGCCGCCCGATCTCGATCGCCTCGCGGAACGGATCGAGGAACCGATCCCCGAGCGGGTAGCGGACGTGGGTGTGGTAGAAGCCCCCGAGCCGACCCGACGCGCGCGCGAGGTGCGCCAGTTCCGCCGTCGTCGCGTAGCTGCCCGGCGGGTAGTCGAGCCCGGAGCTGAGCCCGAACGCCCCGTCCTCCATCCCGGCTCGGAGCATCGAGGCCATCCTGTCCAGCGCTTTCGACGTCGCCGGCACGTCGTCCCACCCGAGCGCCGCGATCCGCAGCGCGGAGTTGCCGACGAACATCCCGACATTGACGCTGACGCGGCGGTCGAACCGGTCGAGGTACGACCCGACGGTGTCCCAGCCGAACGCGACCTCCGGCAGCCCATCGAGTCCGCCGTTGAGCTCGACGAACGCGGCGAGGTCGTCTGCCGACTCGAACGGCGCATAGCTGTTGCCATCGACGCCGAACAGCTCGGTCGTGACGCCCTGTCGCACCTTCGGCTCGTGGCGCGGCTCGGCGAGGAGCATCAGCCCGGAGTGGCTGTGGAGGTCGATGAACCCCGGCGCGACGACTTTGCGGGCAGCGTCGATCCGGTACGGGACGCCGGGCAGGTCCGCGTCCTGGGCGAGAATCCGAATTCGGCCGCCCTCGACGGCGACGGCTCCGGCACGGCCCGGCGCCCCCGTTCCGTCGACGATCGTGCCGCCGGTGATCAGGATGTCCATCATGAGACGGGTCCATCGAGGCGCCGGCCTCGGACCCACGCCCCGCGGACCATCGACGGATGTGCCCGGAAGATGAGCCGGCTCATCAGGTCCGCTGGGTCGTCGGCCGCGACGCCGGGGAGCGGCGCCGTCAGCTCCGGGTCAACGACGACGAGGTCCGCTTCCTTGCCGGGCTCGATCGACCCGATCGCCGAATCGAGCCCCAGGACGCGTGCCCCATCCAGCGTCCCCATTCGGAGCCAATCGAGCGGCGCCAGCGTTGGCCGCGCGTCGCCCGCGACCACGCGGAGCGCGTTCTGCGTGTACGCGCCGACCCGCATGGCAGCGAAGATCGAGAGGTCCGGGCCTGCCGCGATGTCGGAGCCGAGGCCCACGGAGAGGCCGGCCTCGAGATAGCGCGCCAGCGGCATGACCCCCGACGCGAGGAAGAGGTTCGATGCCGGGCAGTGGGCTACGTGCGTTCCGGTCTCCACGAGCCGTGCCAGCTCGGCGTCGGACAGGTGCACCGCATGTGCAAGGACGGTCCGCTCGCCCAGCCCGCCGGCGCGGTCGTAGACGTCGACGTAGTCGCGTGCCTCCGGGAAGAGCCGCGCCACCTCCGCGATCTCGCCCCGGTCCTCCGCCACGTGCGTCTGCCACCAGGCGCCCGTCGACCGGGCCAGCGCCGCGGACTCGCGGAGCATCTCCGCGGAGCACGAGACCGCGAACCGCGGCGTGAACGCGTATCCCAGTCGGCCCTCGTCACGTCCGTGCCACCGCGCGCACAGATCGGCGGACTGGGCGAGCGACAGGTCGAGGATCCGCTCCGGCCGGATCGTCGAGTCGTAGGTGACCCGGTCCATCATCACCTTGCCGATGATCGCCCGCATCCCGTGCGCCTCGGCCGCGCGGAACGCGGCGTCGAGCGACGGCGCGTAGACCGCGCCGTAAAGGAGCGCCGTCGTCGTGCCCGCGGCCGCGAAGGCGCGAAACGCCGCAGGCGCCAGCCGTTCCGCCGCCGCGGCGTCATCGAACTCACGCTCCAGCGGAAAGATGTACCGCTCGAGCCACGTCAGGAGCTCGAGCCCGGCACCCAGCCCGGCGTTCGGTAGCTGCGGCAGGTGCGCGTGGAGGTCGACGAGCCCCGGCATGACGACCCACGGCCGGACGTCGATGGCGGTCGCCGCGGCGTCAACACTGTCCGACGAGGGTGACACCGACGAGATCCGCCCGCGGCCGTCGACGTCGATCAGCGCATCGGGGTCATGAAGCGTCCCGCCCGCGGCCAGCGGCGTCAGGAGCCGGGCGCGGAGAACGAAGGGCGGTTTGTCGGGGAGCGCCCGGCTCGGCGTCACGAGCCGGGATGCTAGCACGGGCGATTCGCTCGCCCGGCGGGTAGCTTGGGAGCTACCGCTTCTTGGTGCGGAACTCCTGGAGGTGGGCGGTCCACGGGGAGGCGCCGCGGTCACCGGGGGCGCAGCTGCCGTGCCAGCCGCAGACGCAGGTGATCGTCTGATCGCGGTGGACGTACGTGTCGATGACGTGCTTGAGCGGAACGTCCTCGACGGGAACGGCCGAACGGAGCGACGAAGCGGGCGGGCGACCGTTCACGCGGTTCTCTCCTCGGAAAAACCCCGCGCAGATCCGGCGGGGGCGTGATTATGCCCCATTTCGCGAATTCCTGCCTCCCCCCGGTTGGGTGGCGCCCCTCAGGACCCCATTCACGCCGGCGACGCCTCAGCTCCTGGGCAGAAGGGAGGCGTCGACGAGCGCGTCCACCTTGACGGGGTTCGGCACGAGCCCGAGCTTCGTCATGTACTCGATCGACTTCGTCCAGGCGCCCTGGTCGATCGCCCCGAAGCTGGCCGCGTCCCCGTCGCCCTTCCAGGCCGAGACGGTGGCATTGAGCACGCCCGCCTGGAGATCGGGGGACCCGCTCAGGTCGGGAACCGCGGCCGTGGTCGCCTTGAGGCCGGCCTCCGGGTCCGACGCGATCTCGCGCATCGCCCGCAGGGTGGCGGCAACGAACGCGGCGATGGCGGCCCGCTTCGTCTCGAGGGTCTTCGTGCCCGCGATCAGGCCCGGTCCGGGCAGCGGCACGACGTCGTCGACGCGGAGAACGCTCGTCTTGACGCCGCTGACCTCGAGCTGAACGGGCTCGTTGTTGACGAATCCGGTCGCGGCGTCGACCGCGCCCTGCTGGACGGCGGCTCCCTGCCCGAAGTCGGGATACTCGGTGATCGTCACGTCCTCCGGCTTCAGGTTCGCCGAACCGAGGAGCGCCTGGAGCATGATCCACGACGACCCGTAGCGCCCCGGGATGCCGATCTTGCGGCCCTTCAAATCGGCCGCCTTCGCGATCCCGGACGTCTGCTTGGCGAACACGATCGAGGGGAACTGGCGATAGACCGTCGCCACGTAGCGGATCGGGATGCCCTGGCTGACGGCCGGGATGACGCTCGTGCCGTCGGCGAGGCCGACGTCGAGCGTGCCCTGCCCCACAAGCGTCACGAGGTCCGGGTCGATCTTGTTCTGGAACGTCACGGTCAGCCCCGCGTCCCGGTAGTAGCCCTTCTGCTGGGCGAGGTAGAACGGCGCGAACTGCACGCTCGGGATGTAGCCGAGCCCGACGGTCAACGACGTCGAGCCGGGTGCACTCGGGGCGGGCGTCGTGGAGCCGGTCCCGCAGCCGGCGAGCGCAAGCAGGGCAACCAGACCGATGACGGGGATGGAGCGGCGAAGGGGCACGGGAAACCTCCGGATCACGGCTGGCGAGGGCCGAGGAGACGGCGCTCGACGAGGACGACGACGAGGTAGAGGGCGATCCCGAAGATCGCGATCGTGACGAGCGTTGCGAACATGAGCGGGATATCGAACAGGCTGCCGCGGGCGACGTTGATGAGGACGCCGAGCCCGCGCTCAGCGCCGGCCCACTCGCCGACGATCGCGCCGACGACGGCGAGCGTCACGCCGACGCGCATCCCGCCGAGGATCGACGGCAGGGCGCCGGGAACCTCGAGCGTCGTCAGGATCTGGCGGCGGGTCGCCCGAAGGCTTCGCGCGAGCTCGAGCAGACCGACGTCGACGGACCGGACGCCGACCATCGTCGACACCGCTACGGGGAAGAAGACGATCAGCGCACAGATGACGACCTTGCTGAGGAGGCCTGCACCGAACCACAGCGCGAGCAGCGGCGCGAGGGCGAGGATCGGTGTCGCCTGCGCCGCGACGAGGTACGGCGAGACGACCCGCTCGACGAACGCGGAGCGGGCGAGGCCGTAGCCCGCGACGAGAGCCAGCGCGGCCCCCACCGCGAGCCCGAGCGCGACCTCGGTCGCGGTCGCGACGAAGTGCGGCAGGATCGTGCCGTCCGTCCAGCCCTTGACCAGGCGCGTCGCGACCGTCTCCGGTGCCGGCAGGATGAACGGCGGATAGCCGCCGATCACGACAATCGCCTTCCACGCGACGACCGCGACGACGAACGCGGCGACAACCGGGACGAACGTCGCGCTGGCAGGCTGGCGCGGAGACGTCCGCGTCGTGATCGCCGTCATGCCGCCGCGTCCTCGAGGCGCTCACGGATCGCGCGCGCAAGCGGCGACACGACGGCATCGTCGAGGGTCGCGAGGGTTCGCGGCCGCGGGACGTCGACGGGGAGCTCCGCGACGACGCGGCCCGGCCGGCTCGACAGGACGACGACCCGATCGGCGAGGAGGATCGCCTCCGGGATGCTGTGGGTGACGACGAGGGCCGACGTCCCGGTCGCGTGCCACAGCTCGAGCAGCTCGAGGTTGAGGCGCTCGCGGGTCAGCGCGTCGAGGGCGCTGAACGGCTCGTCGAGGAGCAGCACTCGCGGCTCGAGGGCGAGGGCGCGCGCGAGCGCCACCCGCTGGCGCATCCCGCCGGAAAGCTGTGCGGGGCGTGCTCCCGTCCATTCCGTGAGCTTGACGAGGTCGAGGAGCTCGGCGAGGCGAGCGGTGCGACGCGGCCGCGGCCACCCCGCGAGCTCGAGCGGATAGGCGACGTTCGTGGCCACTGTCCGCCACGGCAGGAGCCGCGGCTCCTGGAAGACAAGCCCCACTCCGGCGGTCGGCTCCGTGATCCGTTCGCCGTCGAGCGTCACCGTCCCGGCGTTCGGGGGCAGGAGCCCCGCGGCCACGCGCAGCAGGGTGCTCTTGCCGGAACCGTTCGGCCCGATCAGGGCGACCACCTCGCCGGGCGCGACGGTCACGTCGACGCCGTCGAGGACGGGCAGGACGTCGCGGCCTCGGGGGAACGAGACGGCGATGCCTCTCAGCTCGAGGCGGCCGCCCGTGCGCTTCGAGTCGCTCATCGGACGCCGGCGGCGACGCGACGCTCGAGGATCGGCGCGATCGCGGGGTGGATCGACGTGTAGATCCGGTACAGCTCGTCGTACCGCTCGCGGAGGTTATCCCGCGGCTCGATCACCCGATCGATGCGCGTCATCGCCCGGATCGCAGACGGCAGGTCGGCGAACGCGCCAATGCCGACGGCGCCGACGATCGCCGATCCGACGACGGCCGTCTCGAGGACGTGCGGCACGGCGACGGTGAAGCCCGTGACGTCGGCCTTGATCCGGTTCCACGTCTCGCTCTGCGCCGGTCCGCCACAGACGCGGACGACGTCGACGTCGACGCCCGCCGCGACGATGGGCTCGGCGACGTGCCGGATCGCGAGCGCCGCCGCCTCGAGGATCGCGCGCGTCATGTGGCCGCGACCGTGACGCAGTGTCAGTCCGACGAACGCTCCTCGGGCCGCGGGATCCCAGAGCGGCGAGCGCTCCCCGGCGAGATACGGCAGGAACAGGAGGCCGTCCGCGCCAGGGTCGATGCGCGCCGCCTCGTCGATCAATGCCTCCGTCGTCGCGACACCGCCCAGGACATCGTCGCGGAACCAGTCGAGCGCCCGCCCGGTTGCCGCCATCGCACCGCCGACGACGTGCACCCCCGGAAGTGGCGCCGGGGTGCAGAACGAACCGGCAGCTTCGACGGGCTGCGACGTGTACACGCCGAACCCGCCGGACATCCCGCCCGTGTCGATGCCGTCTCCCGGGTGAAGCAGCCCCGCGCCGTGGAAGCTTGCGAACGCGTCGACGACGCCGGCGACGACCGGCGTCCCCGCTGTGATGCCGGTCGCGGCCGCGGCCTCGCTCGTGAGCCCGCCGATGACCGTGCCCGCGGCCACGGGCGATGCGACTCGCGCGACATCGAAGCCGGCGGCCCGCAGCGCGTCCACATCCGGGAGCGACTGGCCATCGACGAGGCTCGTCCGCGCCACGCCGGAAAGCCTGAACGCGAGGTACTCCCACGTGTTGAGGTACCAGCACGTCCGGGACGCGACGTCGGACTCATGGCGCTCCACCCACAGCGCCGCCGGCAGCACGCCGAGCGCCCATCCACGAAGGCCGGTCGCAGCGGACAGCTCGGCGAGCTCCGCACCCGCGCGCGAGTCGAGCCACGTGATCGCGGGACGAGTCACGGCTCCCGTGGCGTCGGTCGCGACGAGGGTCGGCCCGTGCCCGTCGACGGCGATCGCGCCGATGTGCGTCCCCGTGCCGCCGTCCGACGCGACGAGCTCGCGGGAGATCGAAACGACCGCGTCCCACCAGGTCCGCGGGTCCTGCTCGGCACGACCATTGGCCTCGTCGATGCCGATCGGGTACGACCGGCGCGCAGCCGACACGACCGACCCGTCGAGCCGAACGAGCGCTCCCTTCGCAGACGTCGTGCCGAGGTCGATCGCGAGAATGGCCAAGGCTCGCGTCACGCCGCGGATGCCGAGGCTGCGGCGGCGACGGCTTCCGCCGTACGCACGTCCGTGACGAGCGTGTTGACGACGCCGGCGCGGAGCGCGCCGAGGATCGGATCGGTCTTCGACGGCCCGCCCGCAACGCCGATCGTGATCGGGACACGCGGCAGATCGCGCGCGTCGAATGCGATCGTCCGCTCGCGCAGGTGCGAGGCGACGAACCGGCCGTCGACGGCGAACGGCGCGATGAGGACCTCGCCGACCGCCTTCGCCTCGTCGAGCGCAGCGACGGTGTCCCCGCCGAGCGCAGCGACGTTCCACGCCCGCGCGCCGATCCCGAACAGCGCGATGTCGAGCCGGTTCCAGAGCTCGAGGATGCTTCGCACGCCGGCATGCGCGTACAGCGATCGCTTCGTCGCCGCGTCATCGACCAGCCCGGGCGCGAGCAGCCCCTGGACCGTCGCGTCGAGCGCGCTACCGATTCGGCGGAACGGCTCGCGCGTCGGCCCGGCGAACCAGTAGCCGCCGCACAGTGGGACGATCGTTGCGTCTACCGTTGAGGCGCCGTCCGCGATCGCATCGGCGGTGGCGGACACCGATGCGCCGTCACCGATTCCGACGACGGCACCGTCCCGGATCGCGGATCGGAGGACGTCCGCGGCGAGGCGACCGAGCACACGGCGGGTCAGATCGTCGGAGTCGCCGACGCTGGGTGCGAGGTGGACAGCACGAAGGCCGAACCGTTGGCGCAGCTGCTCCGCCGCGGGCGAGTCGGCAGTCGAGCCGTCAACGATCCGGATCTCGACGATGCCCTCGGCGCGGGCCTGCTTGAGGAGCCGCGAGACCTGTGGTCTGGTTACGCCGAGGAGCTCGGCGACGCGGCCCTGCGTCTCACCCAGCTCGTAGTAGAGCCGGCTCGCGCGGACGAGCGTGTCGACGCGGCTCATTCGCTGCGCACACTTGTACAGAACATATGTGCATCCATCGTTCCCGGATGATCCGCCGCGGGCGCCGTGAATGTCAACCGGCGACGGCGCGCCAGCGGTCCCACAGCTCCGGCGTCAACCCCAGCGGCGCTCGCTCCCCGTCGCGCGGTGCGACGGCGCCCGTCATGAGATCGCGATACCACGGCTGCCAGGTATCGGTCCCGGCGTGGTGCTCGACGTACGCGCGGCCGAACGGCGCGACGTCGCTGCCCCGAGCACTGGTCCGGCCTTCGACGTCGTGGAGGCCCGGGAGGCGGTCCTCCCCTACCCCGAGCTCGCGGAACGCGGACTCGACCTGGTGGAGCCACTCGTGGACGAAGCCCTCTTCCGGGTAGTCGCGGGTGGCGTAGCCGGCCCAGTGGTCGCTGATGATCGCCGAGTAGCCGGCGCCTCTCGCGTCGTTGCTCCGGCCGATCGAGCAGCCCCAGCCGCAGAGCGGCAGCGTCCCGTCAGTCGGCCAGACGACGAATACGGAGTCGTACTCGCCACGTCGGGCGTGACGGCGGATTTCCTCGCCGACGTCGCGCGGCGCGGGCCAGAAGCGGCCTGAGCCGGCCTCCGAGAGCCGATCGAGCGGCCCGTCGACGACGTGGATGTCCAGTGGCTCGATCGCGGCGTTGCGCTCACTCCACCTCGAGACGGCGGCGGGCACGGAAGCGAGGACGCCCGTTGTCGCGTGGAGCTCCGCCGTCGACATCGAGCGGGTGCAGCGGTGACGGCGACGGCCGTCGTGCCACTCGGCATCGGTCGCGGTGAACACGAGCGCGAGGCCGCGCCACGTGGCGGCTCGCGGGGAAGGCGTCAGATGACGCGGCCGGGGTTGAGGATCCCGAGCGGATCGAGCGCGGCCTTGATCGACCGCATGACCTCAACCGTGCCCGCGCCCACCTGGATCGGCAGGTATTCGCGTCGCGACGACCCGATTCCGTGTTCGGCGGTCACCGTCCCGCCGAGCGCGATCGCCGCGCGATAGAGGTCGCTCCGCGCCGCTTCGGTCAGCTCCTCCGCGCGCGGGTCGCCGCGCTCGAAGATGAAGTTGGGGTGGAGGTTGCCGTCGCCGGCGTGCCCGAACGTGGCGACGCGGATCCCGTAGCGCTTGCCGATCTCGTCGATCGCGCGAAGGAGGTCGGGGACGCGCGCACGCGGCACGCCGACGTCCTCCATTCGGACCTCGCCGACCCGCTCGAGCGCCCGCAGCGCGAGACGCCGCGCCTGGCGCAGCCAGTCGGCCTCCTGCGGATCCTCCGCGCGGATGATCGATGTCGCACCAGCCGATTCACACGCGGCGATCGCGCGATCGAGCTCGGCACGCGCGGCGTCGGGCGGCAGGTCGGATTCGACGAGCAGCATCGCCGCGGCGTCGCGGTCGAGGCCCAGGTTGTTGGCGTCGTCGACGGCCGCGATCGTCGCCGCGTCGAGCAGCTCGAGCGTGACGGGCACGAGCCCCGCGACCGCGATCGCGGCGACCGCGTCGCCGGCCGCGTCGAGCGTCGGGAAGAAGGCGAGCATCGTCGACTTCGGCGACGGCGCCGGGCGCAGCCGCAGCGTCGCCTCGGTGATGATCCCGAGCGTCCCCTGGCTCCCGACGAACAGGTGGGTCAGCGCGTACCCGGCGACATCCTTGACGTTCCGGCCACCGGTTCGGATGACAGACCCGTCGGCGAGGACGACCTCGAGGCCCAGGACGTTATCGCGGGTCTGGCCGTACTTGATGCAGCACAGCCCACCCGCGTTCGTGCCGAGGTTGCCACCGATCGAGCACATCTCGTAGCTCGCCGGATCGGGGGCATAGAACAGCCCCTCCGCAGCGACGCGCTTCTTCAGCTCGGCGTTGATGATCCCGGGCTGGGTCACGACGCAGAGGTTGCCGCCGTCGATCTCGAGGATTCGGTTCATCCGCGTCAGGGCGATCGTCAGGCCGCCTTCGATCCCCGTCGCACCGCCGCTCAATCCGGTCCCCGCGCCGCGCGGAACGACCGGGATGCGATGCTGGGCCGCGAGGCGAACCAGGGCCGAGACCTCCGATGTCGTCTCCGGCAGCGCAACGGCGAGGGGCAGCCCGGCCGCCAGGTAGGTCGTCTCGTCGAGCCGGTATGACTCCCGGTCGGCCGCGTCGGTCAGCAGCCGGAGGTCCGGCAGCTCGGCACGGACGTCGTCGAGGAACGCGACACGCGCTGCCGGCGGCGGCGCGGTCACCGGGGCGACGGGCGCGGACATGGCGGGAAGGATACGCGCGAGGACGACGATGGAGTCACGAGGAGCGCGAGCAGGCCGGGCGTACGATTCGCGAGTGAGCCTCCGATTGCTCCGCCCGGTGATCGTGGCCGCGATCGTCGCGACGGCGATGGGCCTTCCGCCGGCCGTCCTCGCGCCGGGGTCGGAGTACGCACCGACCGCGCCCGCCCACGGCGGGGTCGACGGCCTCGAGGGGACCCCGCCGCCCCAAGCGTCGCCGTCTCCAGCGACGGCGATCGAGCCGCCGCCGTCGCTCGCGCCAAGGGCCGCCCCGGCGCTCGAGCCCGGTTCCGTCAACCGCTCGAGCTACAACCTGTCGGTCACCTACGACGTCGCGGTGACGCTCCATTACGGCGACCGCCTCATCGCCGCCGACTCGCTCATGACGATCACGAACACGTCGGCAACATCGATCGACAGGCTCGAGCTGAATACGATCGCCGCACGGCTCGGCGGGATCACGGTCACGGCGGCGTCCGTCGCGGGTCACGCCGTCAAGGTCGCCACCGACGATCAGACGCTCGTCATGCCGCTGGGCGGCGTGCTCGCGGCGGGCGCCACCGTCCAGGCGCGGCTCGTCTACCGCGCCCACCTGCGGTCGGATCTCGCGGGCTCGAACTGGATGTTCACCC
>DATFPL010000098.1:0-5899 GCA_035264845.1 Candidatus Limnocylindrales bacterium
TGCGGTTTCGCCCGGCGACCGCGGCGAAGTTAGCCGCGACCAACTACCAATTCGGCTCATCGGACCGTTCGTGTCCGTTACCACTCCCCGGGTTGATATCTGAGCCATGTCACAGGGTGACTACTCCCGCATCGACGTCCGCAAGACGTACAAGCTCTACATCGGCGGCGCGTTCCCACGAACCGAATCCGGCCGCTCCTACGTCGTCCGCGCCGCCGACGGCACGCCGGTCGCGAACGCGAACCGAGCCTCGAAGAAGGATCTTCGCGACGCCGTCCGGGCGGCGCGCAAGGCCGCGCAGCCGTGGGCCGACAAGACGGCCATGAATCGCGGCCAGGTCCTCTACCGCGTCGCCGAGCTGATGGAGGGCCGCCGCGACCAGTTCGTCGCCGAGGTCCGCGAGGCCGAAGGCACGACGGAACCCAAGGCCCGCGAGCTCGTCGCCCGGTCGATCGATCGCTGGGTCTGGTACGCCGGCTGGGCCGACAAGATCGCCCAGGTGCTCGGCTCATCGAACCCCGTCGCGGCCCCGTACTTCAACTTCACGATCCCCGAGCCGACGGGTGTCGTCGGCATCGTCGCGCCGGAGACGTCGTCGCTCCTGGGCCTCGTCTCGCGGCTCGCTCCGCCGCTCGTCGTCGGCAACGCCGTAGTCGTCATCGCGTCGGAGACGCGGCCGCTCCCCGCGGTGACGCTCACCGAGGTCCTCGCCACGAGCGACGTCCCGGGCGGCGCCGTCAATCTCGTCACGGGCTGGAAGAAGGAGCTCGTCCCCGTGCTCGCGGGGCACGTCGACGTCGACGCCATCGACACGTGGGGCGTCCCCGACGAGATGCGGACCGACGTCGAGATCCTCGCCGCGGACAACGTCAAACGAGTCTCTCGCCGCGCCAGGGGAACGAGCGAGAGCCGCTTCGACTGGCTCGACGACCGCGCCACCGAGCGCCCGGAATGGATCGCAGCTTTCCTCGAGATGAAGACGGTCTGGCACCCGATCGGGATGTGACGGAGATCGGAGTCGGCGCAGCGCGGGCGCGTGCGAGCGAGCCGCTCACCGACCGGATTCTCGGCTCACTCGGGGGGCCGGAGTGGCTGTGGATCGCCCTCTGGACCGGCATCTCGTTCGTTCGACCGGTCGTCCTGTTCGCGGCACTCAGCGTTTCGGGCAGGTCGGTCACCACCGTCGACTGGATCGACGTCCTGGGAACGCAGGCAGTCATGGCGTGGATCACGATCGTCGGCTTCTGGGGCGCGCGGCGGATCTCGCGCGGCGCTCGGGACCTCGCCCCGCAGCTCGCGAGCATCGCTCCCAGCGAGACGACGACAGGGATCTTTCCCGGCATGACGAGCACCGCCGGCCCTGTGACGCTGGCGATCGCGATCGCGGTCGTCCCGTCGGTCGTTTCCTCGTGGCAGCGCTTCGGGCCCGTGGCGGCACTCGCTGACCTGCCATTCGTGCTCGTCAACGCACTGCCGACGATGACGTTGATCTGGACGTATTTCGTCATGCTCGCCGGCCTTCACACTCTGGGTCGAGAGCGACTCTCCCTCGATCCATTCCCCGAGGACCGGAGTCTCGGCCTGCGGCCCGTCGGGTCGCTCGCGCTCGCCGGCTTCTGGCTCATCCTCGCTATCGCGGTGCCGATCATCTTCGTCTTCAGCGCCGACCTGCCGACCGTTCTGGTCAGCCTGGTCGTGATCGGGGCGAGCGTCGGCCTGTTCTTCCTGTCGATGTTTCGCGTCCACCGCCAGATGGTGGAATCACGGCATCGTTACCTGTCCATCACTCGGGCGATCTATCGCGAGGCGTATGAACCGGTCAGGGCGAACCCTTCGCTCGGATCGCTGGAAGCGCGCGCGACGGCCCTTTCCGTCGCCCAGGGACTTGTCGAACGCGCAGAGAGCGTCCTCGAGTGGCCCATCGATGAGCGAGCCACCGCGGTGGTCGCCGTTGTGGTCACCGGAGTCGTGACGAGCCTGATCGTCCGACTCGTCCTGATTGCCGCCGGCGTCTAACGGCCGCAAGGCCTAGCGCTCGCGCAGCTCCGTGAACTGCGCGACCGCGCTGTCGAACGGCTTCGCGCCGCTGCGCTTCGTGGCGTTGTCGATGAACGAGGCAACGACTTCCCGCGTGATCGTCAACGCGCGCGTCCCGTCGATCGAGCCCAGGGCGCCGACCTGGGCGCGGAGCGGTTCGAATCGAACGCCGGCATCGCTGTAGTTGAGATGCTTGCTTCCGTCGAGCACGAAACGCCGCACGTTGCCGGCACCCTTGACCGTCGCGTAGTCGGCTCGAGCGCGTTGGCAGAAGACGTCGCCGGCGCAGTCGTCCGGCCAGTTGGTGCTCTCGAGGATCAGGCCGGGCGCGGTGAGACCCGAATGCCGGACGTCCGTCCACAGCGTCCCGTCGAGATCAACGGCTGCAGCACACGAAGAGTCTTCGTGACACACCTCGAACGCCGCCGCGCCGCCCAGCGAGTGGCCGACATACGCGACGCGGCTGAAGTCGAGCGCACCCACGGACGGCGGCGTCGCCTTCAGCGACTCCACGACGAACCTCGCGTCCGCGACCCAGTTGGTCGTGATGGCGCCGGCAGCCGAGTACCAGCCATCCGGGTTCGAGAGCAGAGCCGGGTCGATGTTGCCCTTCGGCGAGCCGAAGACGACGTGACCGTCCGGGTACGCGACAGCTCCCGAGGATCCGGGCTCGTTCACGCCGACGACCGCATAGCCCCTGCTCGCAAGGTCCTCGGCGAGGGTCGTGTAGTCCGGAATGGATAGTCCCAGGCCTGGAAACAGGATCACGACCGGGGGCGTGCCGCGCATCGCGGCGTTCGCCGTCGATGACGACTTGACTGAGCGAAGGTCCTGGCGGAGCGAAGCGAATACGCCGTCCGCGGTGTCTGCTCCGGCTGCCCATGCCGATGACACGTACGGAGCGGGCGAGCTGGTCCCGCCGGAGCTCGGGTACCAGAGCCAGATCGGCAGCGAGCGCGACGTCGCGCCGTCGACGAACGGGTCTGGCCGAGCTGTATCCGTCAGGACGAACTCGACGCGGCCAACGGGTGAGGCCCCGGTGGGCCGTGGCAGCTCGACAGTCTGGCCGCGCCGCACGACGGCCGTCGCGAGGAGCACAGCGACGAGCACCAGCAGGATGGCGACGACGAGCGCGACGATCCGGAGGATCCGAAGCCAGAGAGGCCTGCGCCTCCTGGCAACCGAAGGCGCGCGCGCGGCGGCGGCTGGAGCAGTGGCGGCCGTCATACCAACTCCCCGAATTCAGGCCGCCAAAGCACCACTCCAGCGCGGCGAACGGCTCCGGAAGTGTGCGCGCCTTTGGCCCGCAGCGCAGCGTTCATTGGTAGCGCCCTATTTCGGGCGCCGTCGCCCGCCGGGACGGCGGCATGCCACGGGCGCACGAACCCTAGACTCGGCGCCGTGGAACCGGCGGTCTTCGGGCTCATCGCGATCGCCGCGGTTCTCCACGTCACGTGGAACGTCATCCTCAAGTCGGCGGGCGATCCGCTCGCCGCGGCCACGGTCAGCATGGTCGTCGGGACCATCGTTCTCGCGCCGGCAGCTGTGGTCGGCTGGTGGCTCGTGGGCCGGCCGGCGATTCCACCGGAGGCCGTCGCGCTCGGCGCGTTCAGCGGGCTCTTCGAGGCCGCGTACTTCGGGTTTCTGTCGGCGGCCTACCGCCGCGGCGACCTGTCCGTCGTCTACCCGATCGCGCGCGGCTCCGCGACGCTGCTCGCGGTCGTGTTCGGGATCGTGCTGCTCGGCGAGCGACTCGGGGCCGTCGGGATTGCGGGTGTCGCGGCGCTGATCGCCGGGTTCGCGCTGCTCCAGCGGCCGTGGCGGGCGTTCACGCAACGGCGAAGCGGCAGGAACCGTCTCGACCCCGCGGTCGGCTTCGCGCTCCTTACCGGACTGACGATCGCGAGCTACTCGGCGATCGACAGGGTCGGAAGCCGGACGGTGGCGCCGTGGATCTACGCCGCGATGATCCAGGTGAGCGGCGCCGCGATCCTCGTCGCGTGGTCGCTCGTCCGCCCCGGCCGTCGCGACCCTGACCGGCCGAAGATCCATCTGCCGCGCGCGGCGCTCGGTGGGGTCCTCACCGTGGCCGCGTACATGTGCATCCTGTTCGCCTTCTCGCTCGCACCGCTGACCGCGGTCGCGCCGCTGCGCGAATCGGCGGTCGTGCTGGCGTCGGGCTGGGGAGCGCTTCGACTCGGCGAGGCGACCGGCCGCCGCGAGGCCGCGCGGCGGATCGCGGCAGCCGCACTGATCGTCGCGGGCGCAGTACTCCTCAGCCTCGAAGGCTGACTCACGCGCTCGGGCTCGTCGGTACCCTTGCCACATGCGACCCCTCAGGTACTCCATCAACGTCACGCTGGACGGGTGCGTCGACCACCGGGCAGGCCTCGCAAACGAGGACACGCATCGGTACGCCGTCGAGAGCCTGAGCCGGGCCGATGCGCTGCTCTTCGGCCGCGTGACCTACGAGATGATGGAGTCGGCGTGGCGCCCGACGCCGCCCGTGGGCACGAGACCCGAGTGGATGGAGCCATTCGCCAGGACGATCAACGCGGCGCGGAAGTACGTCGTCTCGAGCACGCTCCAGCGGGTCGATTGGAACTCGGAGCTCGTGCGCGGCGACCTCGGCGAGGCCGTCGAGGCGCTCAAGAGCCAGCCCGGCACGGGACTGTACGTGGGCGGCGTGACGCTCCCGCGGGCGCTGGCCGAGCTGGGGTTGATCGATGAGTACGAGTTCCTCGTCCATCCCCGCATCGCGGGCCATGGGCCCACGCTGTTCGCGGGGCTGTCGAAATATGTCGACCTGAAGCTCGTCGGCCGCCGCGAGTTCGCCTCCGGCGCGGTCGCGCTGCGGTACGAGCCGCGGCCCTAGCGGGCCTGAACGCGCGGCGACCGCCCGTAGAGCGTCCGGTTGCCGATCTTGCTGTTCGCCAGCGCCACGCCGCCCACGACGAGGAGCGTTCCGACGATGACAGCGACGCTGATCGTCTCGGCGCCGAGCGTGACGCCGAGCGTGATTCCGAACACGGGCAGGAGATAGGCGACCATCGAGGTCCGCGTCGCGCCCCATCGGGCGAGCAGCCGGAAGTTGACGAGGTAGGCGACCCCGGAGCCCAGGATGCCCAGCCAGATCACGCTGAAGATCGCCTTCGGTGTCATCGCCATCGACAGGGGTCGCTCGGTCGCGAACGCGAGCACGGCGCTGATGACAAACGCGAAGCCGACCTGGAAGAGCGCCGGGATCATCGGCCGGATGCCACGCATGTTGCGCCGCGAATAGACGGCGCCGGCGCCGTACGAGACGGCCGATCCCAGCAGCGCGAGCTGCCCGCCGAGGTCACCGCCCACGCCGATGCTCCCGCCCGTCAGGACGATGACGCCGACGAACCCGAGCCCGAGTCCGGCGAGCCGGTTGACCGTCAGCGGCTCGTCCTGGAGCACGAACGCGGCGATGACGATCGCGAACAGCGGCACCGTCGCGTTGATGATCGACGCGAGGGCCGAATCGACAGTCCGTTCCGCGCTCGTGATGAGGAAGAACGGCAGGACGATGTTGACGACCGACATGACGACGAGGTGGCCGTAGATCCGTCGGTCGCGCGGCAGCGGCTCGCGGGCGAGCGCGACGACCGCGACGAGAAGCGCGAGCCCGATCCCGAGCCGCAGCGCGATCAGCGTGAACGGGGTCAGACCCTCGTCGACACCGAACTTGATGAAGAGGTAGCTGCTCCCCCACATCCCGCCGAGGATGACGAAGAGGAGCCAGTCGAGGCGCGAGGAGGGCGTGCTCGCGGTGGTCGTGCTCACCCGAAAATGATAACCGCCTGTTGGCCTAATTCGCTAGGCCAACAGGCGGAAG
>DATFPL010000099.1:0-7169 GCA_035264845.1 Candidatus Limnocylindrales bacterium
ATCCTCGTCGTCGACGCCACGCAGGGGATCGAGGCGCAGACGCTCGCCAATGTCCACCTCGCGCTCCGCGAGGGCCTCACGCTCATCCCCGTCCTCAACAAGATCGACCTGCCGTCCGCCGATCCGGACACGATCATCGACGAGCTCGAGAACGTTCTCGCGATCCCGCGCGAGGAGGTCATCCTGGCCTCGGCCAAGGATGGGACGGGCGTGCCCGACATCCTCGAGGCGATCGTCCAGCGCATCCCGGCCCCGAAGGGTGACCCCACCGCCCCGCTCAAGGGCCTGATCTTCGACAGCCATTACGACGCGTACAAGGGCGTCGTCGTCTACGTCCGGCTGGCCGCCGGGACGCTTCGGCAGCACGAGGAGATCCGGCTGATGGCCAGCAAGGCCGAGGCGGAGCCGCTCGAGCTCGGCGTCTTCCGGCCACAGCTCGTACCGGTCAAGCAGCTCGTCGCCGGGGAGGTCGGCTATGTCGCGACAGGCCTCAAGAGCGTCCGCGACGCGCAGGTGGGCGACACGGTGACGACGGTCGCGCGGCCCGCGAAGGAGCCCCTGCCCGGCTACCAGGAGGCGAAGAGCCTCGTCTTCGCCGGCATCTACCCCGTCAGCGGCGAGGACTACCCGATCCTCCGCGAGGCGCTCGAGAAGCTGCACCTCAACGATGCCTCGTTCACCTACGAGCCCGAGAGCTCCGTCGCCCTCGGGTTCGGGTTCCGCTGCGGGTTCCTGGGCCTCCTCCACATGGAGATCGTCCAGGAGCGCCTCGAGCGCGAGTTCGACCTCGACCTCATCGCCTCCGCCCCGTCGGTCGAGTACCACGTCATCCGGACGCTCGGCCGCGGCGAGATTGCGATCGACAACCCCGCCCTCCTGCCGAACCCGACCGACATCGAGGAGATCCAGGAGCCGTGGGTCAAACTGTCCGTCGTGACGCCGAGCCAGTACATCGGGCCGCTCATGGAGCTCACCACGGGCCGGCGCGGGACGTTCGTCAACATGGAGTACCTCGACCCGAAGCGAGTCGTGCTGCACTTCGAGATCCCGCTGGCCGAGCTCATCGTCGACTACTTCGATGCGCTGAAGAGTCGCAGCCAGGGCTACGCGTCGATGGACTACGAGGAGCTTGGCTACCGGCCGGCGAACCTCGTCAAGGTCGACATCCTCGTCAACGGCGAGCCCGTCGACGCCCTCTCGCTCATCGTCCACCGCGACAAGGCGCAGTCGATCGGCCGGGCGCTGGCCGAGCGATTGAAGGAGCTGATCCCGCGCCAGATGTTCGAGGTCCCGATCCAGGCCGCCATCGGATCGAACGTCGTCGCCCGCGAAACCGTCCGCGCGATGCGAAAGAACGTCCTCGCCAAGTGCTACGGTGGCGACATCACCCGGAAGCGAAAGCTGCTCGAGAAGCAGAAGGAAGGCAAGCAGCGGATGAAGCGGGTCGGTTCCGTCGAGATCCCGCAGGAGGCCTTCCTGGCGATGCTCCGGATGGGCGAAGCGTGACCGCGCTCAAGCCGCATCGCGGCCACTGACCCGACCGACCGATGGACGAAGGGCTGGTCGAGACGCTCCGCACGCTCATCACGATGGGTCTCGTCCTCCTCCTCGTGATGCTCCGGCTCGACGCCGAGCGGTTCGGTGCGGCCGAGTACGACGAGACGACAGGCGATGGCCGCGCGCCGTCGCTCCGGCGGCGGGTCGCCTGGTATCTCCTCGGAGTCGCGCTCGTCGTGGCAATCCTGTACGTCCACCCCGCGCCGCAGACGCAGCTGTTTCTCGGCTCCGGCGACCGGGTCGCGGCGCTCCTGGGCGGCATCGTCTACGGCGTCATCGGCGCGTCGCAGGCCGTCGTCTTCGCGTGGCTTCGGTACCACCACTTCCGGCTGCCCGACGTCGTGTCGTATCCCGGGGCGCTCGTCAACGCCGTGGCGACGGCGTTCATCGATGAGGCCGTGTACCGCGGCGCGCTGCTCGGGATCCTCATCGGTATCGGCGTCAACGTCACGACCGCGAACATCGTCCAGGCGCTCATCTACACGCTATCGACGCGGCTCGGCGCGCCCGGGCGCGACCGCTACATGCTCGTGCTCGCGCTGCTCATCGGGCTGACCGGCGGCTGGCTCAGCGTCGCGACGGGCGGGATCGCGGCCGCGTTCCTGGGCCACACCGTGACGCGCTTCGCCGTGTTCCTCTGCACGGGTCACGCCGGGCAGGTCGCGCTGCGCGGTCGGGAGGTCGAGGACATCGAGCGAAAGCGCCGCCCGCCCGACGGCTGGCGGGTGGTCGGGAGCCGCCAGGACTGATGACCGCCACGGCACATCGAATGGATGCCGTGGTGACCGACGCGCGCCGCGCCGAAGCCTTCGCTCCCCCGGTCGCCGCGCCCCCGGTCGCGCTCTACGTCCACGTCCCGTTCTGTGTCTCGCTCTGCCCGTACTGCGACTTCGTCGTCTACGCCGGCTCGGCGGCGCGCGGGCCGCGGAATCGCGTGCCCGCCTTCGTGAGCGCGCTCGAGACGGAGCTCCACCTGCGCGCCGACGCGCTCGACGAGCGATTCGGACCGCCGCCGCAGCGGCCGGCGCTCGCCTCGCTGTATCTCGGTGGAGGCACCCCGTCCCTGCTCCCGATTGACGCGATCGCGTCGATCGTCGGGCTCGTCAAGGAGCGCTACGGGGTCGTCGACGACGCGGAGGTAACGCTCGAGGCGAACCCCGGGCCGGAGGAGCGCGGCGATGCGGGAGCGCTTCGCGCGGCAGGTGTCACCCGCCTCTCGTTCGGCGCGCAGTCGCTCGATCCCGCGGAGCTCCGGCGGCTGGGTCGGCGGCATCGGGCGGAGGACGTCGCCGAAGCCGTCGCGGGGGCGCGCGAGGCGGCGGTCCCGTCCGTCAGCCTCGACCTGCTGTACGACGTTCCCGACGGAACTCTCGCCTCGTGGATTGCGACACTCGATGCGGCGCTCGACCTGGCTCCGGATCACCTGTCGCTCTATGCACTGACCCTCGACGACCCCGATGCCGAGGGGCTCACGGGGGTCACGGGCGATCATCTGCCGACGACGCGGGGGGCGCGCCGCTGGCGCGACACGTCGCGCGCTGCCCAGGACGACGACCGGGCCGCCGCGCAATACCACCATGCGTTCCACCGCCTCGCGGCCGACGGCTGGCGCCCGTACGAGATCAGCAACTGGGCGCGGCCGGGTCATGAGAGCCGGCATAACATGGCGTATTGGGAGCGGCGTCCGTACGAGGCGGTCGGGCCCGGCGCGCACGCCTTCGACGGCTCGGTACGACGGTGGAACGCGGCGGCGCTCGACGGCTGGGTGGAAGCGTTGTCGCCGCGGGCTGGCGCCCCGTGCCTCCCACCGGGCGGGAGCGAGTCGATCGACGCCGCCACTGCCGCTTCGGAGCGCGTCATCCTGGGACTTCGGACGGACGGCGGCGTACCGCTTCCGGCGGCGTCGGAGCCGCCGCTGGCTGGCGTTTTCGGCTGGGCGCTTGCAGCCGAGCTCCTCGAGGTCACCGCCGACGATCGTGTCGTCCTCACCGTTCGCGGTCGGCTGCTTTCGAACGAGGTGTTTGCGGCGCTCGTCTAACACCGCGGCGGATCCGGCAGTTCCCGGGGCTGACGCAGGCGCGGGCGGCGTGAGCCGCGCGGCGTTGACACTCGTCGCCGGCGGCTGCTACGATGCGGACAACTTGGTTAGCACTCTGGCAAGGGGAGTGCTAACTACCGCACCAGGAGCACCGGCCGTGGCGCGACGTCAACGCCGCACCGCCGACCCGCTGGACCTCCGTGCTCAGGCGATCCTGCGGGCGGTCATCGAGGAATACGTCACGACCGCGACGCCCGTCGGTTCGCAGGCGCTGGTCGATCGCTATCGGCTGGGTGTGTCCAGCGCGACGGTCCGCAGCGTGCTCGCCGAGCTCGAGAACGCCGGCCTCCTCACGCATCCGCACACATCGGCGGGCAGGATCCCGACGGACGCGGGGTACCGCTTCTACGTCGAGTCGATCGTCGAGACGGTTCCGCTGCCGGCCGTCGAGCAGCTGATGATCCGCCACCAGTTCGGGCAGGTCGAGTACGCCAGCGAGCACTGGTTCCGGCTGGCGGCGACGACCCTCGCTTCCGCGACGCGTGCAGCGGGGCTCGCGACCCCCGCCAAGCCACGCGCTGCGCACGTCCGTCGGCTCGACATCGTCGCCATCAACGATCGCCTCGCCAGCCTGATCCTCGTCCTCCGTGAGGGCGCCATCAAGCAGTCGCTCGTGACGCTCGACCAGCCGGCGGATCAGTCGGACCTGTCCGCCGTCGCGGGGCTGCTCAACGAGCGTGTCGCCGGGTTGTCGGCGGCCGACGCCGCCGCCGCGGTCGCGCGCATCGAGGAGTCCGCGCCCAACGCGCCGCTGGCGCGCAGGTTCGGCGAGCGGATCGGTCGGACGCTCATGGAGTACGACGCCTCGGCCATCGAGGAGGTCTTCAGCGACGGCCTCCTGAACGTCATGGAGGCGCCGGAGTTCGCCGACAGCGACAAGCTGCGCCGGGTCTTCTCGGCGCTCGAGAACCGTGCCTACCTCGGCCAGCTCGTCGTCAGCGTCGCGGGCTCGGATCGCGTCCGCGTCTTCATCGGCGAGGAGAACCAGCCGGCGGAGATGCGCGAGGTGTCGCTCGTTCTTGCGCCCTACGGGCGACCGGGAAGGGCGATCGGCGTCGTCGGCGTCCTCGGGCCGACCCGGATGTCATATCGCCAGGCGATCGGCACTGTGCGGTTCGTGTCCGGACTGATGAACGAGCTGGTCGACCACCTCTACGCCTGATTCCGCGGCCGGCGCGGCCGCGACCTCTCACCACGGGAGCCGCAGATTCATGACCCACCGAACACGCGCGCAGGAGCGAGCCGACGAGATCGACGTCTCGCCGACGAAGCTCCTCGCCGAGATCGAACGACTGAATGGCGAGACCGACGCGGCGCGTCGGCAGTCGGAGGAGTACCTCGGGCTGCTGCAGCGCGAGCGCGCCGAGTTCGCCAACTACCGCCGACGCACGGCGGAGGAGCGCGAGCGCGAGCTCGGACTCGCCGGGGAGGACCTGATCCGCAAGGTGATCGCGATCGCCGACGACTTCGACCGGGCGATCGAGGCCCGGCCGGCCGAGCTCGCCTCGCACAGCTGGGTCGAGGGCGTCGTCGCCATCGACCGCAAGCTTCGGGCCCTCCTCGATAGCGAGGGCGTGTCGGCGATCGATGCGTCCGCCGGGCGGTCGTTCGACCCGCGCGAGCACGAGGCGATCGTGAACGTCCCGGGCACGGGGCGCGCCGACGGCGAGATCGTCGAGGAGGTCCGACGGGGCTATCGGCTGCGTGACCGGGTCATCCGGCCGGCGCTCGTGGCCGTTGCCCAGGGCGGCGGGACATCAACGGACTCATCCGGTCCATCGGACCAACCGACCACCGAATCAACCACCGACACCACGAACGACTGACAGGAGCCAGGGAAACAGATGGGCAAGATCATCGGCATCGACCTCGGGACGACGAACTCCGTCGTCGCTGTCATGGAGGGCGGCGAGCCTGCCGTCATCGCATCCGCTGAGGGCGGCCGGACCGTTCCGTCCGTCGTCGCGTTCACCAAGACCGGCGAGCGCCTGGTCGGCCAGCTCGCCAAGCGCCAGGCGGTCACAAACCCGACGAACACCGTGTATTCGATCAAGCGCTTCATGGGCCGTCGCTGGGACGATCCGGAGGTCAAGCGGTCGAAGGAGCTCGTCCCGTACACGCTCGAGAAGGACGGCAAGAGCGACGGCGTCGTCGTCAAGGTCGGCGACGGCAAGGCGTACACGCCGCCCGAGATCAGCGCGATGATCCTGCAGAAGCTGAAGACGGACGCCGAGTCGTACCTCGGCGAGAAGGTCACCGAGGCGGTCATCACCGTCCCGGCCTACTTCGACGACACGCAGCGCCAGGCGACGAAGGACGCCGGCCGCATCGCCGGCCTCGACGTCAAACGGATCATCAACGAGCCCACCGCGTCGGCACTCGCGTACGGCCTCGACAAGAAGGCCGACGAGAAGATCGCGGTCTACGACCTGGGCGGCGGCACGTTCGACATCTCGATCCTCGAGCTCGGTGAGGGCGTCTTCGAGGTCAAGGCGACGAACGGCGATACGCACCTCGGCGGCGACGACTTCGACCAGCGCGTGATCGAGTGGCTGCTGGCGGAGTTCCGCAAGGACCAGGGGATCGACCTCTCGAAGGACCAGCAGGCCCTCCAGCGCCTGAAGGAGGCCGCCGAGAAGGCAAAGATCGAGCTGTCGTCGACGTCGACGACGGAGATCAACCTGCCCTACATCACGGCGGACGCGTCCGGCCCGAAGCACCTCGTCATGTCGCTCTCGCGGGCGAAGCTCGAGGATCTCGTCGCCGATCTCGTGGAGCGGACGAAGGGCCCCGTCCAGGCCGCGCTCAAGGACTCGGGACTGAAGCCGGGTGACATCGACGAGGTCATCCTCGTCGGCGGCCAGACCCGGATGCCGGCCGTAGTCGAGGCGGTCAAGGCGATGTTCGGCGGCAAGGAGCCGCACAAGGGCGTCAACCCGGACGAGGTCGTCGCGATCGGCGCGGCGATCCAGGCAGGTGTCCTGGCCGGCGACGTCAAGGATGTTCTGCTCCTCGACGTGACGCCGCTGTCGCTCGGCATCGAGACGCTCGGCGGCGTCATGACGAAGCTGATCGAGCGGAATACGACGATCCCGACGTCGAAGTCGCAGGTCTTTTCGACCGCGTCGGACAACCAGAGCCAGGTCGAGATTCACGTCCTGCAGGGCGAGCGCGAGTTTGCCCAGGACAACAAGACACTCGGCCGGTTCATCCTCGACGGCATCCCGCCGGCGCCGCGCGGCATCCCGCAGGTCGAGGTGACGTTCGACATCGACGCGAACGGCATCCTGGACGTGCGGGCCAAGGACCGCGCGACGAGCAAGGAGCAGCAGGTCCGTATCACCGCGTCGTCGATGCTCGACAAGAGCGCCGTCGACCAGATGGTTCGCGACGCGCAGGAGCACGCCGACGAGGACCGCAAGCGACGCGAGGAGGTCGAGACCCGGAACCAGGCGGAGGCGCTGACGTTCCAGGCCGAGCGGACGATCCGCGATCTCGGCGACAAGGTCTCGTC
>DATFPL010000100.1:0-9711 GCA_035264845.1 Candidatus Limnocylindrales bacterium
GCGGCACCGGGAGGACGGTCGCGCCGGCGTCAGCGAAGGCTCAGCGAGTGCCCCACTGGTAGGTCTGCTTGACCATCCGCAGGTACACGAAGGTCTCCGTCTCGCGGACGCCGTCGACGGCGCGCAGCTTCTCGGTCAGGAACTGGAGGAGCGCCTCGTTGTTCTCGCACACGACCTCGATGAGGAGGTCGAACGCCCCGGCAGTGATGACGACGTAGTCGACCTCCGGGAATTTCGAGACCGCGTCGGACACATCGAGGAGACGGTCGCGCTCGCACCTGACGCCGATCATCGCCTGCTGCTGGAACCCGAGCTTGAGCGGGTCGGTGACGCCGACGACCTGGAGGATTCCGCGCTCGACGAGCCGATTCGTCCGGGCTCTCACCGCGGCCTCCGACACCCCGAGGTCGGCCGCGATCTGGGTGAAGGGCCGCCGGCCGTCCTGCTGGAGGTGCTCGATGATCCGCTTGTCGAGCGCCGAGACGTCGTCGATCCCGCGGTTCGCGGCGACGCGTCGCGGCGACGAGGTCATGGCTTCCTGGTCGCGGCCGGCGACGGGGCGGCGCTTGTCGTTGCCGACGGCGCGAGCGACGGCAGGGTCGTTGCGTGGGGGACCGCGACCGGGTCGACCGAACGAAGGGTGAGCGGGCCGACGATCGGGTCGAGCGCCGCGACGAGCGCCTCCAGTGCCGCTCGCCTCGCCGGATCGGCCTTCGTCGGCGACGGGTCGTTTGTGGACGACGGCCCGAACTCGACGAGGATGTTCATGCCGGCGAGGATGTACGGCGCCTCACCCGGCCGCGGCCGGGTCTTGGGGTCGAACCGCCCGATCTTCCGAAGGGCGTCGGCCGTCGTGAACTGGGTCATCACGAGGGGCCAATCGGTGTACGTGGCGCTGATCACCTTGACCGGCTCCCCGTTCGCTCCACCGCTCGCGGTGTTGGCAGTGATTCGAATCCCGTGCGCGCCGATCCAGCGGAACACCGCGTCGACGGACGCGGGTGCGGAAAGGTGCGGATTGGGGGTGACGACAGGGGTCGCCGCTGCAACTGGAGCGGGCGACGGCGATGGCTCGCCTCCGCACGCCGAGAGGAGCGCGGTGACGGCCGCGACGGCGCACGCAGCGCGGAGCCCCCGATTCGATGTTCGCATCTGCCGGCCGATCCTAGCATCGGGTTCGCAGCCGTCGACCGTGACGTTGGTACTCGCCGAACGGCGGAATCGAACCGTCCGTCAGTCATGGTCGAGCGCCTCGAGGACCGGCGCGAGCTCGTCCAGCGCCGACGGCGTGATCGGGTCGAGGACGAGCTGGACCTCCGCAATGCCGGCCGCGGCATAGGCCCGGAGGCCGTCCGCGATCTCCTGCGGCGTCCCGGCCAGCGGAGGCGCCATCCGTGCGGCGTGCCCCTGGAGCCGCCCGGCCCCGCCGGTCAGCCTCACCAGGACCGCGACCGTCCGGGCAAGCTGCGCGGGCTGCCGGCCGACGTCGCGGCACGCTGCGTCGACCCGCTCCCTGAGTGGCGCGACTCCCTCGGGCGAATTCTCCGTGTCGGCGAACCACGAGTTCCACGCGTCGACGTGGGCGGCCGTGATCCGGAGCATCCGGTCGCCGTTGGATCCGATCATCACTGGCGGGCCGCCCGGCGTCGGGCCACGGGGCCGGAGCTCGCAGTCGCGGGCCGAGTAGTAGCGCCCCTCGAAGTCGATCTCCCCGTCACGGAGGAGCGTCCGGATGATCGTGAACGCCTCCTCGAAGCGGTCGACGCGGTGGTCGAACGGGAAGCCGAAGGCGCGGAACTCCGTCTCGTTCCAGCCGGCCCCCAGCCCGAGCACGAAGCGGCCGCCGCTGATCTCGTCGAGCGTGTCGGCCTGCTTGGCGAGCAGGGCCGGGTTGTGGAACGAGGTGCAGGCGACAAGGGGACCAAGCCGGATGCGCGTCGTGGCCGCGGCGAGTGCCGCGAGGAGCGTCCAGGCCTCCCACGGCCCGCGTGTGGAGCCGTCCGCGAAGCGGTAGAGGAGGTGCTCCCCGAGCCAGACCGAATCGAGCCCGATCGCCTCCGCCTGCCGCGCCATCCCGACGATCTCGGGCCAGCGGACGTCGCGCTCGACCTCCGGCAGCTGGACGCCGACGTGGAGGGGCCGTGATCGCGTGACGTGCGGCGGATAGACCACCCCGCGACGATACGCCCGCGGTGCGTCCGCGCAACCCGTGCGCCGCGGTACGCGACGCGCAACGGAGGTGCAACGTACTCACGGACGCGGCGCACCAGCATGGCGCCGGCGCAGGCGACGCTTGGCCAATGAAGCTCGGGGCTCCCGCAGACACGACGCGTCTCGTCGCGCTGGCCCAGGGCACCTACTACCTCGCCTCCGGTCTGTGGCCCATCGTGTCGATCCGGACGTTCGAGAAGGTGACCGGGCCGAAAGTTGACGACTGGCTCGTCAAGACCGTCGGCGCACTGGCGGCTGCGATCGGCTGCGTGCTCGTCGTTCGCGCCGCGTCGAGCGACGCGCCGCCGGATCCGCTACTCGGCACCGCCTCCGCGGCGGCCTTCGCCGCGGTCGACGTCAACTACGTGGCGCGGCGCCGGATCTCGCCGATCTACCTCGCGGACGCTGTCGCGGAAGTCGCGCTCATCGCCGGCTGGGTCGCGGCGCGAGGTCGCTCGAGGCGGTAGCGCTCAGGAACGGCGACGAAGCGCATCCTCGTGGGCGTGGCGGTATTCCGACCGCAGCCGGTCGATCTCGAGCTCCGCCGCGGCCGCTTCCGGTGAACCCGCCGCCGACTCCGTCGCGCGGCGCTCGGCGTCGCGCCACTCGGCCAGGATCACGTGGATCTCGCGGGGCGTCCGCGCGATCGAGTCCGCTGGTGCATCGGGCGAGCCGTCGCTGACGAGGTCGCGCTCACGCTCGGTCAGCTCGCGCTGGCGGATCGTGCCGCCCAGCACGCGGAGGGCGATCGACTCGACCTCCGCGGCGACTTCGACGAGACGCTCGTCGTCGGGCGACATCTCGCGCTTCCGCTGTTCGAGCTCGCCAAGTCGCTCCAGATCGCGGAGCAACGCGTCGGACGTCGCTCGCAGCGCGCTGCCTGTCTCGGACAATGATCGCTCCCGTCGGGTCCGGCACGAAGACCGGACGTTCCCCCCGAGCTCCCTCGGTGCGGTGGTCGGGGCGGCGGGATTCGAACCCGCGGTCTCGCGCTCCCAAAGCGCGTGCGTTACCAGACTACGCCACACCCCGCTGCGGCGACCGCATGGTACCCCGGCGCGCGTGGCGGCGCGACCGCGCCCGCCGCGACGCGGCACACCGCGGGTGGGTGGAGCGTCAGAGGGAAGACGCCGAGCGGTGACTGGCAGGCTGATCGACCGCTCGGCGTCGCCACGTCCCGCGGTCTCGGTGGGGCACGTCAGAACCCGAGGGTCCGCAGCAGCGTCGCCATCCGCCGCGCCGCGCGCCCACGGTGCGAGATCCGGTTCTTCTCCTCCGCCGACCATTGTCCGAGCGTGCGGCCGCCGACGGGCTCGCCCTGCGGTTCGAAGATCGGGTCGTATCCGAACCCGCCGTCGCCCCTGGGCGCGGTGGCGATCCTGCCGCGGAGTGTGCCGCGCCGCGTCACGACCACGACACCGCCTGCCCGGCCCCGACGATCGGCGACGGCGAACGCGAGCACGCACACGTACCGCGCGCCGCGCCGCTCGGGCGGCAGTCCTCCGAGCGCGGCGAGCAGCTTGGCGTTGTTCTCCTCGTCGGTCGCGTCCTCCCCGGCGTAGCGGCGAGTCCTGACGCCGGGCGCGGCGCCCAGCGCGTCGACCTCGATCCCGGAATCGTCCGCGAGCGCCGGCAGCCCGGTGGCGCGAACCGCGGCCCGCGCCTTCTTCGCGGCATTGCCCGCGAACGTCGTCGCGTCCTCGACGACGTCGCCCTCGACGCCCAGGTCGTCGAGTGACACGAGCGCCGCGTCGAGATCGAGCAGCTCGCGGAGCTCCCGCAGCTTGTGTCCCGACCGCGTCGCGACGACGAGACGCGGTCGGGCCGCCACGTGGCTAGCGCTTGACCTGCGCCAGCGCGTCGGCCTGCGCGGCGAAGAGGCGCTCGAGGCCGAGGCCCGCGAGATCCAGCAGCCCGTCGATCGCCGCGCGGTCGAACGGCCTTCCCTCCGCCGTCCCCTGGAGCTCGACGTACGTCCCGGCATCCGTGCCGACGACGTTGAAGTCGACGTCGGCTTTCGAATCCTCGGAGTAGTCGAGGTCGAGCAGCCGCGCCCCGCCGACGATGCCGACGCTGACGGCCGCGATCTTCGACACGAGGAGGCGCTCCATCCCGTACGAGATGAGCGCAGCGCCGAGCGCGACGTAGCCGCCGGTGATCGACGCCGTCCGCGTCCCACCATCGGCCTGCAGCACGTCGCAGTCGACGGTCACGGTCCGCTCACCCAACTTGCCGAGGTCGACGACGCCGCGGAGCGAGCGCCCGATGAGCCGCTGGATCTCGTGGGTCCGCCCGCCGATCCGCCCCTTGGCCGATTCCCGCTCGGTCCGTTCCGCGGTCGCGCGCGGCAGCATCGAATACTCCGCGGTGACCCAGCCCGTGCCCTTGCCGCGGAGGTGCGGCGGGACGCGGTCCGCGATCGTCGCGGCGCACAGGACCTCCGTGTCGCCGACGCGGATCCGGCACGACCCTTCCGCCCACTTCTGGACGTTGAGCGTGAGCGTCACCGGTCGAAGCTGTGTGGGGCCGCGACCGTCCGCCCGAACGACTGCGCGGTTGCCGATCGTCATCGTCGCCTCTCCTCCGTCGTCGCGGTCGCTCGTTCGCGCCCGTCGCTCGCCGCCTCCTCCGCCTTGGCACGGTCCCACAGCTCGTCGAGTGCGGCGAAGTCGAGGTCGCGGAGCGCGACGCCGCGCTCCGCCGCCTGCCGCTCGACCCCCCGGAAGCGGCGGCGGAACTTGTCGTTTGCGCCGCGCAGCGCAGCTTCCGCCTCGAGGCCTTCCTTGCGAGCGACGTTCACCAGGACCATGAGCAGGTCCCCGAACTCCTCGCTCCGCTCGGCGGGCGTCGTCGCGGCGCGCAGCTCCTCGATCTCCTCGCGGACCTTGTCCAGAACGCCGTCGATCGTCGGCCAGTCGTAGCCCAGGTTCGCCGCTCGCTCCTGCATCTCCTGGCTCGCCGCAAGCGCGGGCAGCGACGGGCTGATGCCGTCGAGCGCGCTCTTCGGCGCGTCGCCGTCCGCCGCGGACTCGGCGCGCTCCGCGGCCTTGATCCGCTCCCACTGGCGGTTTACGTCGCCGGCGGTTCGAGCCTCCGCATCGGCGAAGACGTGCGGGTGGCGGCGGACGATCTTCGAGGCGATCGCATGGTCGATGTCGGTCAGGTCGAACACGCCGGCCTCGGCGGCGAGCTGCGCGTGGAGCACGACCTGGAGGAGGAGGTCGCCCAGCTCCTCCGCGAGCGACGGCGTCGCGCCGTCGGCAAGCGCGTCGTAGACCTCGTACGCCTCCTCGAGGAGGTGCTTTCGGAGCGACTCGTGGGTCTGCTCGCGGTCCCACGGACACCCGTCGGGCTCACGGAGCCGCGCGGAGATCCACGGCATCGCCCACGGGCTGTGGGTCGCGAGCTCTTCCGCCAGCGGCGCGACGTAGACGGGAACGCGAAGGTCCGTGGCAGTCAGCGTCGCGACCGTTCGCGCGTCATCGGCCCCGAACCGCCCCACGCCGTGGTCACCGGGGTAGAGCCGGCGCAGCAAGGCCACCGGATCGTCGCCACCCGGCCCATGGCGACCGGCGAGTGGCGCGACGGGCGCCGGTGCGATCGCCGCGCGCAGGACGGCGGCGGGAACGACGAGGAGCGGCCGCGACGGCTCGATCGGCGTCGCGATCAGCCGCTCGGCGGCGACGACCTGGAGTCCGGCGGCGAGGTCGAGCCCCCAACGCAGCCGCGCCTCGGCGACGAGCGCATCGAGCACGCGCGCGGCTATCCGGTCGGGTTCGAGAAGTCGACGTCCCGACGGACGTTGAACGCGGCCTTCTTCGCCTCGTACCAGTTGGCGAACGCCTGCTGCTCGAGCGAGTCCTTCTGGTCGCCCTCGGGTGTGCGCTGCGCCTGCTCGAGGATCTTGTAGATGTGGATTCCGTCGCCCTCGACGACGACGGGGTCGCTGATCGAGCCCACCGCCGTGTTGAAGATGGCATCGATCGACTTCTGGTCGAGCTGATAGCGCGCGACCCAGCCGAACTCGCCGCCCTGTGCCGCCTGCTCGCCGTCGGAGAAGTCCTTCGCCAGCTGCGTGAACGGCGCGCCCGCCTCGGCCTCGGACTTGAGCTTCTTCGCCTCGTCGAGGTCAGGCGGGAAATACATCACCTGGATGACGTGCCAGCCGAAGGCGCTCCGCACGGGCTCGAGGATGTCGCCGGGCTTGAGCCCCGGCTTGAAGATCGCCTCGCCGAATTGCGCGTCTAGCTGGCCGCTTTCGGACATCGCCGGGTTGAAGTACGGCAGCTTGCCGCCGCTGACGTCGTCGCCCGACTCGTCGCTCTCCTTGCGAGCGATCGAGTCGAACTCGCTCGGGTCGGCCTTGATCTTCGCGTAGGCGGCGCGGGCGAGATCCTCGGCCTTCTTCCAGGCAGGATCTGCAGCGGGGACGTCCTTCGCCTTCTGCGGGTCGCCATTCGGCGAGAAGAGGATGTGGCGGACCTTGACCGAGCCGTCGCCGGGCTCGGGCTCGGAGCCCGGCTGTGGCGCGCGGATGTAGATCTCCGCGACCCGGCGCTGCGTTCCCGGCTTCAGCGCGTCCGCCTTGACCTTCTCCTCGAGGCGCGTTCGGATGAGGTCCGTCCGAACCACATCGTTGTATGCGTCGATGGAGATTCCGTCGTCGACGATCTGCTGGCGGTACGAGTTGTCGACTGACTCCGGCACGATCTCCGTCACCCGCCCGATCCGGAACGTCCCATCCGCACCTTCGACGACACCGGTACGGCCGTCCTTGTCGAGCTTGAACAGCGTCGTCCTGAAGGCCTCGTCGAGCGCCGTGTCGGTCGTGACCCAGCTCAGGTCGCCGCCCGCCGCGGCACTCGAGTGGGTCGACACCGCCTTGGCGACGTCCTCCCACTTCTTGCCAGCGGCAAGGTCGGCGAGGGCCTGATCGGCGATCTTCTTCGCAGCGGCCTTCTGCTCCGGCGCCGGCGCGTCCTTGCCGTCGTCGACCTTCGGCTCGACCTCGATGATCCAGGCGTGCCGCTGCTCCGGGAACGTCGCCTCCCTCGTGATCTGCTCGTCGATCGCCTTCTGGTCGACGGAGATCCCCTCCTGCGTGGCAAGGACCGCCTGGACCCGGCCGTCGATGAGGCGATCGAGCGCCAGCTGCGGGATCTGGCCGCGGCCCTGGTCGACGATCTGGAGCTGCGACTGCCACTCCTGGTCCGTCAGCCGCCCTGCGGCGTGCTCCGTGTTCAGCCGGCGCTCCGCGACCGCGAGCCGGTACGTCTCGATCTCGTAGCGGCGCTTGTACTCGTCCTTCGTGATCGTCTGGCCGTCGACGGCGGCGACCGACGCGAGGTGCGCGTCGTACCAGGTGGCGCCGGCAGCGATGGCGAGGATGACGATGGCGATGAGGACGACGAGCCCGAAACCCAGGTTGAGCCAGAGGTTTCGCCGGTCCCGCGCCTCCCAGGTGCGGTGGGAGCGCTTGACGACGGGCTTGGCGCGGAAAGTCATCGAATCGAGGGGTCCTGCAGGAATGGGGCCCGGCCGGAAGCCGGGGTGGACGGGCTCGGTATCGTACCGTACCTCCGCGGCGAGCCCCACCGGGCCCCGTTGAGCCGGAGCGCCGGGCGGCTCGTCAGCGGCGCGCGAGCCCCTCGACGAGCGCGAGATAGCGCTCCGATTCGCGGTCCCAGGCGAGGGCGGCAACACGCTCCCGGGTCCGGGCGACCGCAGCCTCCCGACCGTCGACGTCCTCGACCACCGCGAGCACGGCACGTGCGAGCGCATCCGGGTCGCCCGCGGCGTACGTCCGGACCATCCCGCGCTCGAACGTCTCCTCGACCAGAGGCAGCGCGGACGCGATGACCGGCTTGTTCATGGCCCCGTACTCGAAGATCTTCGTCGAGATGCTGACGTCGGTGAACTCGTCGCGGCGGGTCGGGGCGAGGCCGATATCGGCGCGTGCGATCGCCGCCGGCACGTCGTCGATCGGGACTCGGCCGTGGAAGACGACGCGGCCGCCGACGCCGAGCGCTATCGCCGTGGCGTGCAGGGCGGCCTCCGAATCCCCCCGGCCGTAGATGTCGAGCACCACGTGGAGCTCCGGCCGCAGGTCGCACAGGCGGGCCACCGCCGCGAGTGCGACGTCGACCTCGTACGTCGGCGTCAGGGCGCCGGCGTAGATGAGCCGGACGGTGCCGTCCTCGGCGAAACGACGAACGGCGTGTCGCGTCGGGTCGAACCGCCGGAGCGACGGACTGTTGATGACGACCGAAACCTTGTCGGCCGGGACGCCCAGATCGACCAGCCGCTGGACGAGCGCGTCGTTGACCGTGATCGCGTGGCTCGCCACCCCGATCGAAACTCGCTCCTGGAGGAGGAGCAGCCGCTGGATAACAGGATTCGTGGCGCCCGGGAAGCGGCTGCGGAAGAACTCCGGCATTGCCTCGTGGAGGTCGAGCAGCACCGGCACGCCCGCGATCCGGAGCGGCAGCGCCGCGAAGGCCAGAAAGTCCGGCAGCGAGTGGACCTGCACGAGGGCGTAGCGGCGGCGCGCGTGCGCTCGCACGAGCGCGAAGGCGGCGCGGACGAGGAACGCGACGTACTCGGCGAGATACACGCGCAGCGACGCGCCCTGGTGCCGCTGGACGTCGAGGCGGCGAACCCGCACGCCGTCGAGCTCCGCCTCGCGATCGTCGCCGGGCTGGCGGAGCGCGAAGACGTCGACCTCGCGGCCCGCGCCGACGAGGGACTCCGCCTCGCGCCGGACACGCGGGTCTTCCTCGTAATACGAGTGCGTGACCATCGCGACGGGCGCTCGACGCCTGGCGGTGCGGCTGGCCCCGCGGCTCGCGCTCACTACCGCGTCGACCATCCCGCCCCGAGGCGCAGGACCTGGCGGGGCCGCGCGGATCGCCCCGCCGAGCTGTCGACGGTGTCGACGACGAGACCCGCCCGGTCGTAGAGCCGCTCCCAGTCGATCGCGCGGTGCGGCGTCACGACGACGACGACGTCGCTGTCCTCGACGAGCTGGTCGAGGCCGACCGATTGGCGGACGTCGCCCGCGGAGTCGCGGAACGACGCGACGAACGGGTCGTGGTAGCTGACGACGCCGCCGCGGGCGGTGAGGCCCGCCAGGATGTCCGCGGCGGGGCTGTTTCGGGCGTCCTGCACGTTCGGCTTGAAGGCGACGCCCACGACCCCGACCTTCGCGCCGTTGAGCGCCTTGCTCCGGTCGTTGAGGGCCTCCGCGACGAGATCGACGACATGGCGCGGCATCGCGAAGTTGATGTCGCCGGCGAGCTCGATGAATCGGTCGACGAAATCGAACTCCCGGGCTCGCCACGCGAGGTAGTACGGGTCGACCGGGATGCAGTGGCCGCCGACGCCCGGGCCCGGCGTGAACTTCATGAACCCGAATGGCTTCGTAGCAGCGGCGTTGATGACCTCCCAGACGTCGAGGCCCATTCGCTCGCACAGGAGCGCCAGCTGGTTGACGAACGCGAT
>DATFPL010000101.1:0-3832 GCA_035264845.1 Candidatus Limnocylindrales bacterium
GCGACGACCGAGACCGCGTTCGCGAAGCTCGCCTTCGGCGATCGTGCCGAGGGGATCGTCGCAATCGTCGCGATCCCCGACGCGCGCCTCGAGACGCTCCGCCTGCCGACCGATCCACTCGTCGTCGTCCTCGAGCGCGTCGAGAAGCCGGGCAACCTGGGAGCGGCCCTGCGGAGCGCCGACGGCGCCGCGGCCGACGCACTGATCGCCGCCGACCCTCGCACCGACCTGTTCAACCCCAACGCCATCCGTGCCAGCCTCGGTACCGCGTTCACCGTCCCGATCGCCGCCGCGACCACGCCGCAGGTCATCGCGTTCCTCCGTGACCGCAGCATTCGCGTCGTCGCGGCGCGGGTCGAGGCGACGCTCCTCTACACCGACGCGGACCTCACGGGCCCGGTCGCGATTGCATTCGGCAGCGAGGCGGACGGGCTGACGCCCGCGTGGACGGGCGTGAACATCACTGCGGTTCGGCTGCCGATGCTCGGCGCCGCCGACAGCTTGAACGTGTCGGTCGCGGCCGCGATCCTGCTCTACGAGGCACGCCGGCAGCGAGGAACGGCGCAATGACGGCGAGGGCCGGGAGGTAGCGATGGAGACGTTCGATTTCGCGATCATCGGCGCGGGGCCGGCCGGGGAAGCCGCCGCGCACAAGGCTCGCAGCCGCGGCGCGTCCGTCGCGATCGTCGATCGGCTCTGGTTCGGCGGCAGCTGCCCGCACATCGGCTGCATCCCGTCGAAGGCGCTGCTCAACTCCGCGGCGCGCCATCTGTGCGGCGACGATTACTCGTGGCGGCGAGCGTCGGAGCGGCGCGACTACATGGTGAACCGCCCCGCCGCCGCGGCGGAGCCGGACGACTCGGGCCATGTCGGCGCCCTCGAGGACGCCGGCGCGGTCGCGATCCGCGGCGAGGCACGGATCGTGGGACGCGGGCGACTCGACGTCGTGACGGCGCACGAGACGCGAGAGATCGCGGCCGCGAACGTCGTCGTCGCAGTCGGTTCGGTCACGAAGCGGCCTCCCATTGACGGCCTCGATGGCGCGAACACGTGGACGAACCACGAGGCAACCCTCGCGCGCGAGCTGCCGCAAAGCCTCCTGGTGCTGGGGGGCGGCCCAACCGGGTGCGAGCTCGCCCAGGTCTACGCGCGGTTCGGCGTGCCGACCGCGATCGTGCAGTCCGGCCCGCGGCTGCTGCCGAGCGACCATCCGCGGAACGCGGAGGCCGTGACGGCCGGCCTGCGCGCCTCCGGCGTCGAGGTTCGGACAGGCGTTCGGGCCCTTCGTGTTCGGCCCGGCGCCGGCGCCGACGCCGCGGATCTCGTCGAGCTCGACGACGGGTCGACTGCCTCCGGTCACGCGTTGCTCCTCGCGGTCGGCCGGTCGTTTCCAATCGACGACCTGGGGCTCGAGCACTACGGCATCGACCCGAGCGGGCGCGTCCCTTTCCCGCGCGACGGCCGGCTGCGCATCGCCGACGGCCTCTACGTCATCGGCGACGCGGCGGGACCGGAGCTCCACACGCACCAGGGGCATTACCAGGGCGAGCTCGCGGTGAGGATGGCACTCGGCGATCGCGTGACGCCCGACTACCGGGCGCTGCCACGCGCGACGTACACCGACCCCGAGGCGGCGTTCGTCGGACTGACCCTGGATCAGGCGCGCGACGCTGGCATCGACGCCTTCGAGCTCGTCGCCGATTTCGCGAAGACGTCGAAGGGCTACTCGGTCGAGGCGACGACGGGTCACGTGACGATCGTCGTCGACCGCGGGTCGCGGCAGCTCGTCGGCGCGGCGATGGCGACACCGGACGCATCGTCGGCGATCCACGAGTGCGTCCTCGCGATCAAGGCGCGCGTCACCGTCGACGTCCTCGCCGATACGATCCACGCGTTCCCCTCGACGTCGCGCATCTTCAACGGGCTGTTCGCCGATGCTGCGCGGCAGCTGGAAGCCGCACCGGCGACGGCCTGACGCTCAGCTCTCGAACGCGACCTCGCCGTCGACGAGAACGAGACGCGGCCGAACCGTCCCAAGTGGGCCGTCGAACGCGACGGGCTCCGTGAGCGCCGCCGCCGGAATGACGACGACATCGGCTCGATGACCGGCACCCAGCCGGCCGCGATCGGTCTCCGCCGCCATCGCCGCGGGCGCCGCGCACGCCGCCCGGAGCGCCTGCGCGAGCGAGACCCCGTTGTGCCCGCCGAACGGCTCCGTTTTGCCCCGCCACTCGGGAGACGTGCGGGTGACAGCCATCGCAAGGCCAGGCCACGGATCGATCGACTCGACCGGAGCGTCGGTCCCGAATCCGAGCAGCGCGCCGGATCGGAGCAGCGCTGCCCACGGGTAACCGAGCCGCTCGGCCCGTGCGCCCCACAGGCGCCGCGCATTGTCCGCGTCGGCGCGGAGATGGACGGGCTGGACGGACGCAGCGACGCCGGTGCCGCCGAAGCGACGCACATCGGGTGCGGCGACGAGCTGGACGTGCTCGACGCGCGGCACGAGCTTCGTCCGGCCGACCGTCGGAGCGAGGGCGTCGAGCGCCGCGCGCACGGCGGCATCGCCGATCGCGTGGATCTTGGTCGCGATGCCGGCGTCGGCGGCGGCGCGAGCCAGTTCGGCGAGGGTCTCCGGCGACGTCGTGAACACGCCTCGCTCCGTTCCCGGCGGAAGCTCCCGATCCGGCTCGGGCTCGATCGGGTCGAGAAGCGCCGCCGTCCGCGATCCGAGCGTGCCGTCGGCAAAGAGCTTGAGCCAGCCGAACCGCACGCGTCCCGCCGGGTCGCCGATCGCGTCGCCGCTCCGAAGCGCCGCGTCCCGCGCAGCCGCGAGCTGCTCCTCGCGTACGGCAACGTGCACCCGCAGCGGCAGCCCCTGCCGGTCCGCGAGGCGGCGATAGGCCTCGAATGCCGCGCCGAGCCCGGTCTGGAGCGAAAGCGCACCCGGGTCGTGAACGGCAACGACGCCGAGGGCCACGAGCCGCGCCGCGAGGGCCTCGATGGCCTGCTCGAGGTCGTCCCGCGTCGGGGCCGGCACGTGACGGGTGACGAGCCGCGTCGCGTTCTCGTGCAGGAGTCCGGTGGGGGTGGCGCCATCGCGGCGGATGAGCCCGCCGGGCGGATCCGGGGTCGCGTCGTCGACGCCGGCCGCGCGCAACGCCGCTTGACTGGTCCACAGCGCGTGGTGGTCGTGTGCCCAGATCGCGACGCGGCGGCCGGGAGCGACCCGCTCCAGCGCCTCGGCCGTCGGCCAGCCGCCCCATCGATCGCTGTCCCAGCCGTGACCCTCGAGCCAGCGATCGGGCGGCAGCGCAGCATGTGCGTCCGCGATCACGGCGAGCCCCGCCTCGAGCGACGACGACGACGTCAGGTCGATCCGGTCGGCGCTCAGGCCGCCTTCCGCGAGGTGAAGATGGGCGTCCGACAGCCCAGGGATCGCGGCCTCGTCCGGAGCGAGACGCATACGGCGAGTTCGCGGCCCGACGGCGCCCTCGACGGCGGCGCGCGACCCGGTTGCGACGACGCGTCCGGTCCTGATCGCGATTGCCTCGACCCAGCCGAATCCCTCTTCGTCCGCCAACGTCGCGATCCGGCCCTCGATGACGAGATCCGCCTGCGTCACGCGGCAGACGCGCCGGCGAGGAGCGCTGCGAGCGCGCGGCGGTCCAGCCCGGCCCCGATTCCGAGCGCGAGCGCGACGCGCGCCTTGGGTGCGGACAGCTCGCCGGCGCTGAGTGCGCCCGCGCGGACCCACGTGACGCCGCCGCCCGGGAACGCGTACGCGGGCACGGCGCCGCCGAGTCCGCACCTCGACGCGAGCACGACCGGAATG
>DATFPL010000102.1:0-9663 GCA_035264845.1 Candidatus Limnocylindrales bacterium
AGGCCGGCCCCTCCAGCGACGAATCGTCGACCACGGCCATCCGAGCCATCGTATCAGTCGGTCCTCCGCTGGCCGACCGGGGGATGTGGCGCTACGATCGGGTCGGATCGGGGAGGCGTGCGGTCGTCCTGACGGCACGGCCGGTCCGTTCGCAATCGGGCTGCAACGCGAGGAAAGCCGCCGGGGCGCGCGTCGTGGCCTGTCAATCGGCGAGCGTGTGACGTGCCCGGAAGGCGGGACTGCGTCCGTACGGAGGTCCGATGTCCGACTTCCCGACGACCCGCGGCATGCTCGGCGACGCGTCGCGCGGCCCGGGCGGTCACCGTGCGCCGGATGATGCGCCCGGGACGCTCCTGTCGCGACTCGTCGACCGCATCGACAGGCTCGCCGAACGGGTCGCCGGTTTCGCCGTCGTCGGCGAGGCGCCTCGGCGTCGAGTCGCCCAGCTGCGCGAGCACATCGCGCGGCACATCAGGCCGCGGGCCGTCAGCCTCGAGGCGCCGCTGCTCGTGCTGTTGCTCGGCCCGACGGGTGCCGGCAAGTCGTCGCTGTTCAACGCGATCGTCGGCCGGACGACGAGCCCGACGGGCGTCCTTCGGCCCACGACCCGCGAGCTCGTGGCGCTCGCGCGACCCGGCGACCGGGAGATCCTCACCCGCGCCGGCGGTCCGCTCCACGGCATCGACAAGGATCGCCTCCGCCTCGTGCTCGAGGAAAGCGCGCCGGAGGGGATCGTCCTCGTCGACGCCCCGGACGTCGACTCCGTCGAGCACGCGAACCGGGAGCTGACCGACCGTCTCGTCGAAGCAGCGGACCTCGCGGTCTTCGTGACGACGGCGACGAGGTACGCCGACCGCGTCCCATGGGAGGTCCTGGGCCGCGTCCGCGACCGCGGCCTGCCGCTGGTTGTCATCGTCAACCGGATGCCGCCCGACGTGGCGGATCGCGAGGTCGTCCTGGGCGACCTGACCCGCCTGCTCGCGGGCGCGGGTCTCGTCGACGCGGACCACGGCATCGAGATCGACCTCGTCGGCGTCCCCGAGGGATCGCTCGACCTGCGCATCGACGCGCTCGAGCAGTCGGCCGTTCAGCCGCTGCTCGACCGGATCGAGATGCTCGCGTCGGATCGAGAGGAGCGGCTGGCGCTCGCGTCGCGAGCGCTGGCGGGCTCGCTGGCGGGCCTCGAGCCGCACCTCCGCTCGATCGCCGACGATCTCGACCACGCCGCGATCGACGCGGATCGGCTGCGGCGGATCGCGACCGACGCATACGAGCGCGAGCTGGGTGCGCTGCGCGACGAGCTCGCGGGCGGCGCGTTTCTCCGCGCCGAAGCGCTCCGGCAGTGGCACGCATTCGTCGGCGCCGACGAGATCACGCGACTGTTCTCGACGGGGATCGGCCGGATCCGGGCGACGATTTCGACGCTCGTTCGCGGCGCGCCTGCGGCGCCGGTCGCGGAGGTGCGCGAGCAGACGATCGCCGATCTCCGCGCGCTCGCCCGCGTCCGCCTGGCCGAAGCAGCGCGGCGCGCGGCGGTGGCGTGGTCGGAAGAGCCGATCGCGAAGCAGGCACTCGAGCGGGACCCCGCCGTGTGGAGCCCGTCGGAGGACGTCGACAGCCGCCTCGAGGAGCGCCTCGATAACTGGGTCGCTTCGATCGCGGAGGACGTCCAGACGACAGGTGGCCCCAAGCGGCTCCTCGCGCGGGGCGCGTCGATCGGCGTCAACGCGGCGGGAATCGCGGTGATGCTCGCGACGTTCTCGCACACCGGCGGCCTCACCGGCGCCGAGGTCGGCGTCGCCGCGGCGACGGGCTTCCTGAACCAGAAGCTGCTGGGCGCGCTGTTCGGGGAAGCCGCGCTCGTCGAGATGATCGGTCGCGCACGCAGCGGGCTGATCGAGGCGCTCGGCGAGACGTTCCGCGAGGAGCTCGCCCGGTACGACAAGCTGATCCCGCCGCCGTCGGGCATGCGGTCGCTCGCGGGCGAGCTGCGGAGCGCCGCGGACGAGCTGCGGTCCCTCCCGCCGACGATCTCCGTCTCGTCCCGGGCGGTGATGCTCCCCGACGTCCCGCGGTTGGCCGACATCCCGCGCCCGTCGACGCGGCGTGGCCGCGACGATTCGCGATGATCGCGGCCCACTGACGTGGACCCGACACGACCCGCCGACGAGCCGGAGAACGAGGAACCAGGACCAGACGCCGACCGCGGACCTCGCCTCCGCGGCGACGAAGCGGCCCGGGACCACGACGGCGACGATGCCCCGATCGCCGTCGAGCCCCTCGCCGCGCCTGAGGCCGTCTCGGAACCCGAGGCTGTCTCGGAACCCGAGGCGGTCGCGGAACCCGAGGCCGTTGCGGAACCTGAGGCTGTCGCGGAACCCGACCGGGGCTCGCGCGCGGATCCCTCCGCTGCTTTGGACGATTCCCCCACGCGGCATCGCGACGAGGGCGCGCTACGCGACGCGACCGACGGACGCGACATCTCCCCGTCCTTCGACGCGCCTCCCGTCGATGCATTAATCGAACCGTCACCCGCGCTCCCGGAGCACCCGCGCGTCCCGCTTCCGCAGGCCGCGCGTCCGGTCGCCGCAGCGCTGCCGCCGGGCATCCCGATTCGGCTCGGCGCATGCCTTGCGAGGCTCGACGAGGGCATCGCGGCCGGTCGGGTCCTGGGCCTCGACGTCGAGGAGGCCGAAGCGACCCGCCGCGAGGCGGACGATCGGCTGAGCCTTTCGGCCGACGTGTGCGTCGTCGCGCTCATCGGCGGGACCGGCGTCGGAAAGTCGACGCTCCTCAACGCTGTCGCTGGGACACAGGTGAGTGCCGCCTCCGCGCGCCGTCCGACGACCGGTCATCCCGTCGCATGGATTCCCGCCGGCGCGCACGACGAGATGGCGCCGTTGCTGAAATGGCTCGAGGTCGACGAGGTGCTCGAGCACGCCGACAGCAGCCTGTCCAGCGTGGCGATCCTCGATCTGCCCGACCTTGATTCGGTCGCGCGTGAGCACCGCGAGCGGGTCGAGTCGCTGCTCCCGCGTGTCGACGCCGTCATCTGGGTCACGGACCCCGAGAAATACCGCGACGCCGTTCTCCACGAGGACTTCCTGCGGCGCTGGCTGCCCCGACTCGATCGCCAGCTCGTCGTCCTGAACAAGGCGGATCGTCTCGGTTCGTCCGACGTGGAGCCCGTCCGCGAGCACCTCGCGCGGTCGCTCCTCGCGGACATGCCGCTCGAGCGCGCGGCGTCGCCCGACGTCGTCGCGGTGTCCGCGGCGCACGGCGATGTCGGCGCCGTGCAGGAATGGCTCAACGCCCAGGCGGATGCGAAACGGGTCGTACTCGGGCGCATCTCCGCTTCCGTGGTGGACGAGCTCGCGCAGCTCGCGCTCGATGCCGGCGTGAGCCCCGATGCGGTTGCGGCGCCGCTCCTCGATCCGGCCGCACGAAAGCGCTCCATCGATGCGGCGACGAGCGAGGTCCTTCGGCTCGTCGACCTCCCGACCGCCACCCGTCAGGCCGTGGCCGCGACGCGGGCCGCGGCGCGTCCCCGTGGCGCCGGGCCGCTCGGCCGCATCACGGCGTGGCTCTACCGGTCGAGCGGTCGTGAGGCGCGCGTCGCGGACCCCGCGATATTCCTCCGCTCATGGCTGGACCGAGGGTCGCTTGCGCCGGCGCTCGACTCGCTGCGCTCGGCCGTCGACGAGCCGCTCCGAACCGCGCCGCGCGCCATCCGTCCCGTCGTCGCGACGTCCGTCGACGGGCGGCGGCTCCAGCTCCGTCTCAGGACTGCCGTCGATTCCGCGATCACATCGCCGGGACCGCTCGTCGCGCCGACGAGCCGGATCTGGCCGCTGCTTGGGGTCCTCCAGACGATCGCAACCGCCGCGATCGCGATCTCGATTGCGTGGCTCGTGCTCGTCGTGCTCCTGCGGCCACCCGTCGACATGATCCCGCTGCCGATCGTCGGTCGCGTCCCCGCGCCGTTTGCGATCCTCGTCGCGGCGCTCATCGCGGGCTTCATCGTCGCGAGACTCCTGTCGATCCACGCCGGCTGGCTGGGCCGCCGCTGGGCCGACTCCGTGGCGACGGACGTCCGAACCAACGTCGGCCGCGCCGTCGCCGACGAGGCGTTCGCGCCGCTAGACCGCGTCGACACGGCAAGGCGTTCGCTGTGGCTCGCCGCGCGCGGCGCCCGCGACGCCTGCGGCCGCCGCTGACCGGCGACGGATCGACGTGGCGGACGCTCCCCGCGAGTTCCGTGCGTTCGTCGTCGAACGAAACGGCGACGGGCTCGAACGCGGCGTCCGCGAGCTCCGCGTCGACGAGCTCCCACCTGGAGAGGTCCTCGTTCGCGTCATGTGGTCGGGCGTCAACTACAAGGACGGGCTGGCCGCCCAGCCGGACGGCCGCGTTGCGCGGATCAGCCCGCTCGTCCCCGGTATCGACCTCGCGGGTGTCGTTGTCGCGAGCGACGATCCGTCGACCCCCGTCGGGAGCAGCGTGGTCGCCCATGGCTACGACGTCGGTGTCGCGCGGCACGGCGGTTACGCCGAATTCGCGCGCGTTCCGGCGGGGTGGGTCGTGCCCCTGCCGGACGGACTGTCGCTACGTCACGCCATGGCCGTTGGGACCGCGGGGTTCACCGCCGCGATGGCGGTCGCTGCGCTCGAGAGGCGCGGGCTTGCGCCCGGCGCGGGGCCCGTGCTCGTGACCGGCGCGTCGGGTGGCGTCGGCCGGCTCGCGCTCGGGATCCTCGCGGCGCGCGGCTACGACGTCGTGGTCGCGACCGGCAAGGAGGAGGAGCACGCACGGCTGCGTGAGGTGGGCGCGACTGACGTCATCGACCGCAGCGAGGTAACTGGAGACAGCGACAGGCCGCTGGAGTCCGCGCGTTGGGCCGGAGCGATCGATGCCGTGGGCGGCCCGACGCTGCCGTACATCCTGCGAACCCTTCGCGTCGGCGCCGCCGTCGCGGCCTGCGGTAACGCCGGCGGACCGGGATTCGCGACCACGGTGCTGCCGTTCATCCTCCGCGGCGTTGCGCTGCTCGGCATGGACTCGGTCGCCATCCCGATCGCGGAGCGGCGCGGCCTGTGGCAGCGGATCGCATCGGAGTACCGGCCGCGCGGCCTCGGCGAGGACGTGACCGAGGTAACGCTCGACACCCTCGAACCCGCGCTCGACGCCGTGGTCGCGGGGAAGGCTCGCGGACGCTGGATCGTTCGCGTCGCACCCGAGTGACGGGCCCCAACGTGAGTGCGACGGCGACGCGGGGCCGGCTCGCGTCGGCGGACGGGACCGAGCTCGCGACGAGGCACTGGGCGCCGGACACGACACCGTGGGCAGCGCTCCTCATCGTCCACGGGCTCGGCGAGCACGGCGGCCGTTACGAGCACGTGGGCGCACGCCTCGCGGCGGCCGGGATCGAGACGCGCGCCGTTGACCTCCGCGGGTGCGGCGCGTCCGCAGGCCGCCGCGCATTCGCGGAGCGCTGGGGGAAGCTGCACGACGACGTCGAAGCCGCGCTCCAGGTCACCCGCGACGCGGCCGGCGACCGGCCGGTCGTCCTCTACGGCCACTCGATGGGCGGGCTCGTGGCGCTCGGCTACGTGCTGACCGACCGCCCGCCATCGGATGTCCTCGTGCTGACAGCGCCGGCCCTCGACGCGTCGGTCCCGTCGTCCAAGCGCGTCGTCGCGCGCGTCCTGTCGCGGCTGATGCCGACGTACGAGATCAGGAACGGGCTCGACATGTCGGTGCTGTCCCGCGACCCCGCGATCGGGGAGGCCTATCTCGCCGACCCCCTCAACCATCACGGGACGACGGCGCGGTTCGGCGCCGAGGCCCTCGCGGAGCAGGACCGCGTTCGGAGGGAGCTGCCGTCGCTTCGGCTGCCGACACTCGTCCTCCACGGCGTCGCCGATCGTCTCGTCCCGCCCTCGGCGAGCGTGGCGCTCGACGGCCTGCGCGGCGTGACGCGGCGGCTCTACCCGGATTTCCGGCACGAAGTCCACAACGAGTTCGGCTGGGAGGGCGTGGTCGACGACATCGTCGAGTGGCTCCGAGCCACGGCGGACGCGCCCCAAAGGGCGGTCGCCGGAGCCGGTGCTAGACTCGCCTGACAACCGAATACCGCCTCCGGGGAGCGCACGCGCGCTGAGAGTGTGGCGAAGGCCACAGACCCGCCGAACCTGATCTGGCTCATACCAGCGAAGGAAGCAGGCCCACTGACTCGACGCCGTCCCCGTGTCCCCGGGGCCGGCGTTCTTTCGTACCGGGAGCTCGAGTCAGTGAGATCGTCGGTCGTTCTTCTTCTCGTCGCCATCGTTGTCGTCGGCTGCGGGCCAGCCGCGCCGACGGCGACGCGCACAGGGCCCGCGCCGTCAAGTCCTTACGCAGCGCTGTCCGCTTCTCCGTCACCGTCGGAGACGGGCACCGTCCGCCTCGCGCTCGACTGGACGCCGAACACCAACCACACGGGGTTCTTCGTCGCGCAACAGGACAGCTCGTACGCGAACGCGGGCGTCGATCTCAAGGTCCTGCCGTACAGCGGCACCGCGCCCGAGGCGCTCCTCGCCGCTCACCAGGCCGACTGCGGAATCAGCTTCCAGGACTCGCTCACGTTCGCCGTCGCGGCCGGGGCCCGGATCACGTCCGTCATGGCGATCCTCCAGCACACCGCGTCGGAGATCGCGGTCCTCGAGTCGTCCCCGTTGGACCGGCCCCGCGATCTCGACGGCCGCACGTACGGCGGGTTCGGCTACCCGAACGAGGAACCGACCGTGAAGTACGTCATCCAGCACGATGGCGGCAAGGGCTCGTTCAAGAGCGTGACGCTCGACAACGCGGCGTACGAGGCGCTGTTCGCGAAGCGCGTCGATTTCACGATCACGTTCCGGGCTTGGGAGGGAGTCGAGGCCGCGGAGCGCGGGATCAAGCTGCGCTACTTCGCGTTCACGGACTACGGGTTCCCGGACTTCTACCAGGTCGTCCTCGCCTGCGACCGCGACTGGCTGGACGCACACGGTGACCTCGCGCGGCGGTTCGTGGCCGCGTCTGTTGCGGGGTTCGAGCTGGCTGCGCGCGATCCCGATGGCGCGGCCGCCGCCCTCGTCGCCGCGAACCGGGGCGCGTTCGACGCCAACGCGAACCTCCCCCGGGACAGCGCGCGGTACCTGGCGAACCAGAAGCTGTACGTGGACGCGGCCGGGCGCGTCGGGACGCAGACGCTCGATCAATGGCGCGGCTACTCCGGCTTCCTCTACGAGCAGGGGCTGCTCGTCGATGCGGACGGGAAGCCGCTGACGCAGCCGCCCGACTACGCGTCGCTCTTCACCAACGACTACCTGCCGTGACGGTTCGCGGCGGCGGCGGCGTCGGCGTGCGACGCGGTGCCGCGGCGCCCGTCCTGGTCGTCGCCGCGATCCTCGTTGCGTGGGAGGTCGCCTGCCGCGCAACCGGCGTGAGCCCGATCGTCCTGCCGTCGCCGGCGCGGATCCTCGAGCAGCTGTGGCTCTTTCGCGGCGAGGCGCTCAGGCATCTCGTCCCGACGCTCGTCGAGACACTCGTCGGGCTCGGCGTCTCGGTCGCATTCGCGGTCACGGCCGCGGCGACGATGGACCGGTTCGCGTCGGTTCGGGCCGCGCTCCAGCCGCTGCTCGTCGCGTCGCAGACGATCCCCGTCGTGGCGATCGCGCCGCTCCTCGTGCTGTGGTTCGGGTTCGGGCTGGCGCCCAAGATCCTGATCGTCGTCCTCGTCACGTTCTTCCCGATCGCGGTCGCGCTGCTCGGCGGGTTCGCGGCTTCGACCGTGGAGGCCTCGGACCTGATGCGCTCGTTCGGCGCGTCGCGGCGGCAGGCGTTCGCGAAGCTCCGCTGGCCGGCGGCACTACCGTCGCTGTTCACGGGGCTGCGGATCGCCGCAACGTACGGCGTCATCGGTGCCGTCTTCGGCGAGTACGTCGGTGCGTACGAGGGCCTCGGCATCTGGATGCAGCTGTCGCAGAACGCGTTCCGCACGGACCTCGTCTTCGGCGCGATCCTGCTCAGCGCCGCAGTGAGCGTGACGCTCTTCGGCAGTGTCGTCGCGGCGGAGCGCGCCGCGATCCCCTGGTACGTGGCATCGCACCGCGCGCGCTGACGCGGCCGCGGCGCGCTCTCCGAGCAACAAACGGGCTGAATCGAGGCCCTCGGCGTCAGCTTCGAGCGTGAGCGCGTCGCGTCATCGCCCCGATTCCCGCGATTTGTTGCTCCCAGCGCGCGGCGCGGCAATCGCGATGGCGCGCTGCGCGAGAATGCCGCCCGTGACCGACCGACAGACGATCGTCTTCTTTCCGGAAGGCGCCTACGGGCCGACGAACAACTGCGTCGGTATCGGCGACGTGCTGCGTCGTCGCGGCCACCGGGTCGTATTCGTCGTCGAGGAGTCGTTCGGCGGCCGGCTCGAGGAGAAGGGCTTCGAGGAGCGGCTGATGCGCCTCGGCCCGAAGCCGGACGTCGAGGAGGCCCCGGGCCAGTTCTGGATCGACTTCATCCGCGACACGGCGCCGGTCTTTCGAAAGCCGACGATCGAGCAGCTCGGCGACTTCATCGCCCCGACCTGGCAGGCCCTGATCGACGGCGCCAAGCACGTCGAGCCACGGCTGCGCGAGATCTTCGACGAGCTCCAGCCGGATGTGATCGTCGAGGACAACGTCGTCGGATTTCCTGCCGTCGTCGCATCGGGCCCGCCGTGGGTTCGGATCGTCAGCTGCAACCCGGCCGAGATCAAGGACGCGGCGATCCCGCCGTTCTCGTCGGGCTACCCGGCGTCAGAGCGGCGCAACTGGGCGGCGTTCCTCGAGGAGGTCGACTGGACGCACCGCGACATGTGGCGCGACTTCGACGCATTCATGCAGGACAACGGCGCGCCGCCGCTCCGCTACGACGAGCTGGGGCCGGAGTTCATCCACGAGTCTCCGTTCCTCAACCTGTGGCTGTACCCGCAGGAGGCCGACTACGCCCGGGAGCGGCCGCTCCCCGCGACGTGGCATCGCCTCGACTCGAGCGTCCGCGCGACCGACGGGGACTGGGAGCTGCCGGCGAACCTCCGGGACCGGGTGGGTCCGTTGATCTACCTCTCGCTCGGCAGCCTCGGGTCTGCGGACGTGGGGTTGATGCAACGCCTCGTCGACGTCCTGGGCCAGACGGACCACCGCGTCATCGTCTCGAAGGGACCGCTCGCCGATGAGATCCGCCTCGCCGACAACATGACCGGCGAGTCGTTCCTGCCCCAGCCGGCGATCCTGCCGCTGGTCGACCTCGCCATCACCCACGGCGGGAACAACACCGTCACGGAGGCGTTCCACCACGGCAAGGCGATGATCGTGCTGCCGCTGTTCTGGGACCAGGTCGACAACGCGCAGCGAGTCGCCGAGACCGGCTTCGGCACCCGGCTGCCGGCCTACGACTTCGACGATGCCCAGCTGACGACCGCGATCACGGATCTTCTCGGCGACGAGGCGCTCCGCGCGCGGCTCGCGGCGATGTCGGCTCGCATCCGCGGTGCCCCGGGTACCGAGAAGGCCGCCCGCTTGATCGAGGAAGTCGCGATCGCGCGCCAGCCGGCCGAAACGCCGCGGTGACGACGCCGCCGCCTGTTGTGACACATACCACTGCGAGTAG
>DATFPL010000103.1:0-2036 GCA_035264845.1 Candidatus Limnocylindrales bacterium
CGGGCAGCTCACGATCGCCATCGGCAGCCCGCTCGGCACGTACTCGAACAGCGTAACGAGCGGCATCGTGTCGGGTACCGGGCGCTCGATCACGGTCGACAACGGCCAGCAGCTGTCGAACCTCATCCAGACCGATGCCGCAATCAATCCGGGCAACAGCGGTGGGCCGCTGCTCGACGCGGTCGGCAACGTCATCGGGATCAACACCGCGATGGCGCGCGACAGCAACGGCATCGGCTTCGCGATCCCGATCAACATCGCCCGCCCGATCATGCAGCAGGCCCTCGCCGGGCAGCAGCTCGCGCGGCCGTACATCGGCATCCGCTACGTCCCGATCGACGTCCAGCTGGCGGACACGGAGAAGCTGCCGGTCAAGAAGGGCGCGCTCGTCGGCGGAGGTGCGTCCTCGACCGGCGGACAGTCGCAGGCCGCGGTGAGCCCGGACAGCCCGGCAGCGAAGGCCGGCATCCGCGAAGGCGACATCATTGTCAGCCTCCAGGGCCAGACGATCGACACGGAGCATCCGCTCGACGCGGTACTGAGCCAGTTCGCGCCGGGCCAGACCGTGACGCTCACGATCCTCCGCGACGGGAAGCAGCAGGACGTTCGCGTCACGCTCGGGACTCGACCCAACAGCTAGCGGCCGCGTCGCAGGGGTCTAGCCCGGCCGGCGCTCCCCGTTCGAGCGCCGGCGCCAGATCTCGATCCCCGCGAAGTCGAGGCGGCCGCCGAGCACGACGCCGGGCTTGCGGATCCGAACCCCGACCTCGTCGACGTGGCCGAACTCGCTCAGCACCTCGTGGCTGATCGCCTCCGCGAGGGCCTCGAGGAGGCGGAACGTCGTCGACTCGACGATCTGGCGGGTGATGGCGAACACGCGCGCGTAGTCGACGCTCCGGTCGAGGTCGTCGTCGACGCCCGCCGGCTGGAGATTCATGCGGAGCTCGACGTCGACCTCGAACCGCTGCGGCGTCGCCTGCTCCTGGTCGTAGTAGCCGTGCCGTCCCTCGAACTGCATGTTCTTGAGGAGGATTCGGTCGGTCAGCTGCGGTCTCCTTCGGGCTGTGTGGCGGTCGATGCCGGGGCGCGGACGATGGCATCGGTCATTCTGGCCGCCCGGACGTTCGCCCGAACGTCGTGGACGCGCACGATGTCGACTCCCGCCCTGATGCCGAGGACCGTTGTCGCGACGGTTGCCTCGACGCGCTCGTCGGGCGACAGGTCGAGAACACGACCGAGCGTCGACTTGCGTGACGTCCCGAGGAGGACCGGCCGGCCGAGCAGGCGGATCGCCTCGAGCTCGCGGAGCAGGACGAGGTTGTGCTCCGGCGTCTTGCCGAAACCGAACCCGGGATCGACAACGATCGCGTCCCATCGAACGTTGGCGGCGAGCGCACGCTCGATGGCGCGTTCGAGGTCGGCCACGATCTCCGCCATCAGGTTGGTGTAGCGCGCCTCGGCGCGGTTGTGCATGAGCACGATCGGGACGCCTCGCTCCGCGGCCAGGCGGACCAGGCCGTCGTCGTCGCCGACGCCCCAGACGTCGTTGATCATCCCCGCGCCGGCGTCGAGCGCGGCGGCGGCGACCGCAGGCTTGATCGTGTCGATGCTGATCGGCGTGTCGGGGAGCCCCGCGTGAACCGCGGCGACGACGGGCACGACGCGGCGTACCTCCTCCTCGCTGCTCACCGCCGCGTGCCCCGGCCGGCTCGACTCGCCCCCGACGTCGAGGATGTCGGCGCCGTCCGCGACCATCGCTCGGGCCACGTCGCACGCGGTCGTCGCGGCGTCGCGCCCGTCTCGCCCGTCGCCGAGCAGGCCATCGCCGGAGAAGGAGTCCGGTGTGACGTTGAGGATCCCCATGACGTACGTCCGCTGACCCCAGGCAAGAGTCCGACCGGCGACGGTGAGCGGCACCGGCGCACCGGGGACGCCCCCACGGGCGCCGGGCGGAAGGCGGAACCACGGTGTCGCCGCTCCCCCGCCAAGCTCCGGGACGCCCGCAACGACTCCGTCGGGGTCAGGCATGGGACGGC
>DATFPL010000104.1:0-17888 GCA_035264845.1 Candidatus Limnocylindrales bacterium
GTCCACAGCCAGAGCGGCGACAGCGCGAGGAACGCCGGCAGCGCCACGATGAGGCCGTGCGCGTAGAGGGACGGTGAGGCGATCGCGGTCGCCAGCCCGAGTCGTGCCAGACCGGTCCGGCCGCCGGTGCGGAGCGCGGCAACCGCCACGGCCGCAGCCACGGCGAGCGCGAGCGGCGCCGGGACGTATCGCGGCAGTCCGAACCCGTACAGGTAGTCCGCGAGCAGCGGCTGCGACTGGCGGAAGAGGTCGAGAGCGCGCCACCAGTCGGCCCACATCGTCGTGCCGACGAGCGGCAGGGTCAGCAGCGCCGCGGCGACGACGATCGCGGCGCCCACGACGAGCGCCGCGAACCGTCGCTCGCGCAGGAGCCACAGCGCCGCGATCCCGCTGTACACCTTGAACACGGCCGCGACAACGAGCCCGCCACCAATCCAGGGAGCGGCGGCGAACAGCAGCCCGAGCGGCACCGCGACGTTGCCAACCTGGAGTCCCTGGAAGAACGGCGGCCACAGGAGGAAGAGCGCGGCCCACCGCCACGGGACGCCGAACAGCCGGAGCGTCGCGACCGCGGCAGCGATCGAGCCGACGAGCCACCCCGCGTCGACGAGCGGTGCCGGCAGCCGGGCAAGCGCCGCGAACAACGGCACCGTGAGCGGCGGGTACAGGAACGGGTAGTCGGCGAGGTCCGCTGGCCGCTGGGTGAAGAGGGAGTCGATGTACACCGGGCGACCGTCGAGGAAGTGCTCGCCAGCGCGCACGTAGAGGTGGAGGTCACGCAGCCCCTGCGTCGCGAGGTACGACACGTCCGTCAGCGCCATGGCGGCAACCGCGCCGAGCGCGATCGCGACGACCGCGCCGAGCCGCCGGCGGGACGCAAGCCACATCGTCACGAGCGCCGCCGTCGCGCCGGCCCACAGTGGTCCGAATGGGACGGCACCCGGGTACGGCACGTTCCACTCGATCGTCGCGTACCAGACGTATGCGGCGAGCGCCGCGGCGAGGAGCCACTCGCGCGCCGGGCGCTGCGGGGCGCGCCGACGGAGCGAGGTCAGGAGGTCGCCTCCGGCGCCGTCCCTCGCGGGTGGCGATCGATCTCGTTGCCCGCGACACCATCTCGGTCGCCGGCGACCGGCCGCCGAAGGGGCGCCCGTTGAAGCGCCCCGGGCCACGCCGCCGCCGCCGACCCGAGCGGATGCCAGGGATCGCGGACGAACCGCTTCCGCATCGCCGGCACGTACCAGCTCACGACGACGATCGCCAGCGCCGCGAACCAGGCAGGCCCCGGCGCGCAAGCGGTGATCCCGAAGGCGAGCCAGAACCACGCGGTGTCGAGCCGGAACATGGCCGGCAGCGCGACGAGGAAGCCGTGCGAGAAGAGCGACGGCGACGCGGCGACCGTCGCGACGCCCAGCCGCGCCAGCTGCTCCCGGCGACCGCGTGTGCGTAGCGCGAGGACGATCACCACCGCCGCGATCGCCACGAACAGCCCGAACGCGATATAGCGCGCGAGTCCGAACCCGTAGAGGTTCGGGAGCAGCCGCTGCGAGACCTGGTAGGCGCCGAGCCCGCCGAACCACTCCGTCCACAGTCGAGCGTCGACGACCAGGAAGCTGGCCGCCGTGACGGCGCCGACCACGAGGATCGCGAGCGCGAGATCGCGCCAGTGTTCCCGACGGAGCAGCCAGAGGTCCGCCAGGCCGCTGTAGATCTTGAAGATCGGCCCGATCGCGAGCGCCGCGGGTATCCAGGGCGCGACCGCGAAGAACACGAACAGCGGGACGGCGACGTTGCCGACCCACAGGCCCTGGACGATCGGGGGCCAGGCCAGGAGCACGAGGCACCACCGCCAGTTCAGGCCCACCCAGCGGAGGCCTGCGAGCAGCGCTCCGACGGACAGCGCGAACCAGACGATCGCGGCGACGGGCAGGGGCAGGACGCTGAGCGCGGCGAAGAACGGCAGCGTCACCGGCGGGTAGAGGAACGGGTAATTCGACAGGTCCGCGGGCGCCGTCGCGAGCGGGATCTGCATGTAGACGGGCGCCCCCTCGAGCCAGCGATGGCCGGCCTTGAGGTAGATCTCGATATCGCGGAGTCCCTGCGTCCAGATCGATGCGACGTCCGTCATCGCCATCGCCGTCAGGCCGACGATCGCCGCGGCGGCGATTGGGTCGATCGAGCCGCGACGGACGCGCCACGCGATCAGCGCCGTGCAGGCAAGCGCCAGCCACACCGGCGGGAACGGGATGCCGTGGTAGTCCGGGAACTCCCAGCTCCACGTCGTGCCCAGGACATACGCGACCAGCCCGAACGGGACGATCCACCGACCGTCGTCGGCTAGAGGACCGATCCGGGCGCGGTCGACGAGCGGGGCGAGCCGGTTCGCGAGCGCAGAGACGCGACGTCCCGCGTCGACGCGCGCGGGGCGCCGGAGCGGCCTCGTCGTCACGCCGGGATCATGACGCGCCGACGGAAGTACCCGGCGAGGCGCGCACCGGCGCGCCCGTTGCGAGTTGCGTACAACGCCGCGCTGCCGCTACTCCCCGCGGAACCGAGGCGGCCGCTTCTCGATGAACGCCGCCACGCCCTCGGCATGGTCCGCGGTCGCGCCCGCCATCCCCTGGAGCTCGGCCTCGTGGTCCAGCGCCGCTTCGAGGTCGCGGCCCCATGTCTCGTTCAGCGCCTGCTTCGTGAGCGCGATCGCCCGTGGCGCGCCCGCGGCGAGCGTCAGCGCGATGCCGCGGGCCTCCTCCACGACACGGTCCGCGGGCACGACCCGTGCCACGAGCCCAAAGCGCTCCGCGTCCGTGGCGGAGAGCGCATCGCCGACGAGCGCCAGCTCGGCCGCCTTCGCCGCGCCCACGAGCCGCGGCAGCAGCCACGTCGCCCCGCTGTCCGGCACGAGCCCGACTCGCGCGAACGCGAGCACGAAGCTCGCCGTCTCCGCCGCGACGCGGATGTCGCACGCGAACGCCAACGATGCACCCGCCCCCGCCGCGACCCCGTTGATCGCCGCGACGATCGGCTTGTCGAGCGACCGCATCGCCCGGATGAGCGGGTTGTAGCGGGCCCGGATCTCCTCGGCCAGCGGCAGTGCACCGGGCTCGAGCCGCTCGCGAAGGTCCTGGCCCGCGCAGAACGCGCGTCCCGAGCCGGTCAGCACGACGGCCCGCACCTCGGGATCGGCAGCAATCCGGCGGAACGCGTCGAGCAGCTCGGTCTTGAGCGGGACGGTCAGCGAGTTGAGGGCTTCGGGCCGGTCGAGCGTGATCGTCGCGACGGCGTCGGCGACCTCGTACCGCAGCGCCGCGTAGCCACTCGGCTCCGCCGCCATCGGCTCAGCGGTCGCCCGCGCCGGCGTCGAACTCGACGAGCGTGCCGCCGGTCAGCTCGAACACCCGGCGATCGATCGGCTCGTCGGCGCCTGCGGAGTGCTCCACGACGAACTCGGCAAACAGCGCCGCGAACTCGTCGTCGTCGGGACGGAGGGCGGCAGCGATGAGGAGATGCCGCTCCGGCAGCCCGACCAGAACGCGTCCCGCTGCCGACAGCTCTGCCGCGAGGTGCTCGCGGACCTCTGGCAGGAGAATGCGCGCGGCGTCGCCGCCGTCACCGGAATCGGACGACAGCAGCCTTCGGTCGCCGGAGACCTCGTCGGTCCACGACGCGTGCGCCGACCAGCGGCGGAGGTTGTCGAACGCGGCCTCGGCGACCTCCTGAGGCCCGACGCCCCAGGAAAGGAGATGCTCGGCGTTGACGATGACGTCGAAGCCGCCCGCCTGGAGGCCGTAGACGATGGCGAGGCCGCACGGTCCGTCCTCGACGATCGGCTGCGAGTGAGCGGTTGCGGCGTGGGCCGCCAGCGCCGCGAGGTCGAGGTCCGCCGCGCGCATGCCCGTCGTGCCTGCCGGCCGGAGGGCCGGGGAGATGAGCCGCGCCGCATGCGCCCAGTCGTGCTCTGGAGCATCGACGAGCAGGCCCGTGCTCTCGCGCGGCCTGGCGTGGCCGCTGACCGGCGCCGACTCGTCTATCGGCGCCAGATAGTCCGGAGCGCGGTCGCGGTACGCCGGCGGCGGCTCGTCGCCGAACTCGCGCTCGTGGTCGCGCCCGATGTCGCGGGGCCCTCGCAGCTCGGGGTCCATCTGTCCTCCGCGGCCTACCGGCCCGTCCAGCTCGGCGGGCGCTTCTCGACGAAGGCGGCCGTTCCTTCGCGCATGTCGTCGGTCGCGAAGAGCAGGAAGAAGTTCCGGCGCTCGAATTCGAGGCCGGCCTCGAGGGGCAGCTCAAGCGCTCGGTTGACCGCTTCCTTCGCGGCGACGACCGCCGCCGACGGCAGGGCCGCGATCCGGCTGGCGAGCTCCAATGCGGAATCGAGCGTGTCCGTCGCGGGCACGACCCGCGTCACGAGGCCGCGCGCCTCGGCCTCCCGTGCCGTGATCGGTTCGCCGGTCAACACCATCTCCATCGCCTTCGCCTTGCCGACCGCGCGGGTCAGCCGTTGCGTGCCGCCCGCGCCGGGCATGACGCCGAGTCTGATCTCCGGCTGACCGAACTTCGCGTCGTCCGACGCCACGATCATGTCGCATGCCATCGCGAGCTCGCAGCCGCCGCCGAGCGCGACGCCGCGGACGGCAGCGATCAGTGGCTTGCGGATTCGCTTGACCCGGTCCCAATGGCGGAACTCGTTCTCGACCGTGAGCGTGACCGGCGTCTGGCGTCCCAGCTCGCGGATGTCCGCGCCCGCGGCGAACGCTCGCTCGCCGCTGCCGGTGATGACGACGACCCGGCAGCTGTCGTCGGCGTCGAGGGCCTCGAGCGCATCGGCGAGGGCCGCCATGAGCGCGAAATCGAGGGCGTTGAGCGCCTCGGGCCGATCGAGCGTGACGAGCGCGACCGCGTCGACGGGGCCGCTCGACCCCGTCGCGGGGAGATCGACGCGGACACGGCCACGCTGCTCCCCCCGGCTCGCCGCCTTCGGCGCAGTGTCGGTCAAGTCGGTCCTCCGTGGCGCCGGTCAACAGTAGCGGATGGCCCCTCGCTCAGGCCCCGATCTCCGGCACGACGTCGGGGGCGTCCTCGACGATGAGCAGCGTCGAGAGACCGGGCGCGATCTGGCGAAGATTCCGCGCCGCGTCGCGCATCGCGTCGGAGCGGAGGCCGGCATCGAGCGATTCGCGGTCGTCGAACTCCATCGCGGTGATGAGCACCAGGTCGGTCTCACCGCCGAGGGCCTCGACGACGCGCTCCGCGTGGATGCGACGGAGCCCCGGCGTGCCGGCGACGAGCGGGAGGTGCTCGTCGGTGTACCGGCGCTCGAACTCCGCGAGGGCATCGGCGCCGCCATCGGGCCGCCGGTAGAGGGCAAGAAGCGTCGTCATTTGGCCACCTCCGCTGGATCATCGAGCCACGTGCTGCCGGCGGTGCGGCCGGCACGTTCGCGCGCGACCCGCTCCGTCGATCGGTAGAACCCTCCGATCGCCTCGTTGAACAGGGCCGGCTTCCTGGCGGTCACCTCGTGGCCGCATTCCGGCGCCACGAAGAGGCGCCCGTCCGGCAGCTGCCGCTGCATCCCCCAGGCGTGGTCGACGGGCACGAACGGGTCACGGTCGCCGCACACGACCAGGACCGGCAGCTCGATCCGCCGCAGGTCGCGCGGCGTCAGTAGCGGCTGGGCGGCGACGTCCCCGGCGATCGCGGGGAGCAGCCGCCGCCACGCCCCCTCGCCCTGCCCGGCGTCGTGCCGCCGCTCCAGCACCCCCCGGAACGCGTGGTCGTCGCGGTCGATGCGGACCGGATCCATGAGGTGCCGCGCGACGCTGAGCCGCGGCTCGCGCTGTGTCGTGATCCCGACGATGACCGCCGTTCGAAGCCGCTCCGGTCGCCGTGCCGCCAGCTGGAGTGCCGTCATCGCGCCCATCGAGAAGCCGATGACGTGGAACGTCGCGAGGCCAAGCGCATCGGCAAACGCCTCCACGTCGTCGACCAGCCAGTCGTAGCGGAACCCCTGCCGGACGTCCCAACGCGTCCCGCCGTGGCCGCGCGCGTCGGGGACGTGGACGAGGAACCCGCGCGACAGGAGCGGGATCTGGGCGGCGAAGTCCTCGCGCCCGACCGAGGTGGCACCGTGGAGCAGGATGAGCGGCGGTCCGGCACCGTGGACGTCGTACGCGATCTCGAGACCGTTCGCCGTGACCGTCGGCACCGCTAGCCCTCGTCCTTGCCTTCGACGACGGACGCCGTCGCCTGCTCGACGCGCAGGTACCGGCGGCGGTAGTAGAGCAACGGCTGCGGGTGGTGCTCCTCGTTGTCGAGTGCGTCGACCCGACCGATGAACAGGTCGTGATCGCCCGCCGAGAAGGTCTCGACGACGGTGCACTCGAGTGTCGCGATCGCGCCGTCGATGACCGGCAATCCCGTCGTGCCGGCGTGCCACGCGGCGCCGCAGAACTCCTCGCGGCCCGGCTCGACGGGTGCGCCCGCGAAGCAGTCCGATAGCGCCTGCTGGTCGTCGGCGAGGATGTTCACGGCGTAGCGGCCGGCTCGCCGCACCGTCGGGGTGATGAAGCGGCCACGATCGAGCGCGACCATGACCAGCGGCGGATCGAGCGACACGGAGCTCAGGGCGTTGACGGTGATCCCCTGCGGCCGCTCCCCATCGAGCGCAGTCACGACCGTCACGCCGGTCACGAAATGACCCATGACCTTGCGGAAGAACGCGGGCGCGATCTCCATCCGGCGAGTCTACGGGAGAAGCCCGAACGGACCCGTCGGTCGGGTTCGCCGCCCATCCGCCGGTACAATCCCGGTGTGACCGCCACGGACCCGCGACCGGCGACGCGCGTCGAGCGCGACTCGATGGGCGAGGTCGACGTTCCGACCGACGCGCTGTACGGCGCCTCGACCCAGCGGGCCGTAATCAACTTCCCGATCAGCGGGCAGCCGTTCCCGCGTCGCTTCCTGCGGGCCATGGGTCTGATCAAACAGGCGGCCGCGGAGACGAACGCCCGGCTGGGGCTCGTCGATCGCGACGTCGCGACCGCCATCGCCGAATCGGCCGCCGCGGTCGCCGACGGGCGGTACGACGAGCACTTCCCGATCGACGTCTACCAGACCGGCTCGGGGACGTCGACCAACACGAACTTCAACGAGGTCATCGCGCGTCTCGCTGGCGATCGGCTCGGCCGGCCCGTCCACCCGAACGACGACGTCAACCGATGCCAGTCGTCGAACGACGTCATTCCGACCGCGCTCCAGATCTCCACCGCGATCGCCATCGACGGCGAGCTCCTGCCGTCGCTCGACCGGCTCCGCGCCGCGCTCGAGGTGAAGAGCCGCGAGTTCTGGCCGGTGGTCAAGACGGGCCGGACGCACCTCCAGGACGCGACGCCGATCCGGCTCGGCCAGGAGTTCCGCGGCTACGCGGGCCAAATCGAGGAGTCGATCCGGCGGGCGGCGACGGCTCGCGACGAGCTGCTCGCTGTCCCTCTCGGGGGCACCGCGGTGGGGACCGGCATCAACGCCGATCCCCGGTTCGCCGAGGCGGCCTGTGCCCGTCTCGCGGAGATGACCGGACTCGAGGTCCGCGAGGCACCGAACCACTTCCACGCGCAGGCGGCGATCGACGCCGCGATCGCGGCCCACGGCGGCCTCCGGACGATTGCCCTCAGCCTCTGGAAGATCGCGTCGGACATCCGACTGATGGGCATGGGCCCGCGGGCGGGCCTCGGCGAGCTCGCGCTCCCGGATACCCAGCCCGGGTCGAGCATCATGCCGGGCAAGGTGAATCCCGTCATCGTCGAGAGCCTGACGATGGTCGTCGCCCGGGTCGTCGGCAACGACACGACGGTCGGGTTCGCGCAGACCGGGTCACTCCTCGAGCTCAACGTCATGCTCCCCGTGACCGCGGTCACGCTCCTCGAATCGGCGTCGCTCCTCGCCGCGGCGGCGGACAACTTTGCGGCTCGCTGCGTCGAAGGCCTCCAGGCGACCGATCGTGGGCCCGGCCTCGTGGAGCAGGGCCTGATGCTCGCGACCGCACTGGCCCCGGTCATCGGCTACGACAAGGCGGCGGCACTCGCCAAGGACGCGCTCCGAACCGGGCGGACGATCCGGGAGCTGGCCCTCGAGCAGGGGTTCGATCCCGCACGCCTCGACGAGCTGCTGGACGCGGGGAAGCTGACGGAGCCCGGGCTCGATGCCGGTCGAGGCGCCGGGTGACCGGCATCGCCCGCCACGTCCGCCGCTACAATCCCGGCCGATGACCTCCACCCGTCTCTGGGACCGCGCGGCCGCGCTTCCCGTGCCCGCCGACGGGCGCCGCCGCGCCGAGGTCGCAGCGCTGCCGCGCGACGTGCCGTCGGTCGCGGACCTGTTCACGTTCATGCGTGACGCGGAGCTGCGCTTCGCGACGCTGCGGATGCGGATCGAGGAGCGGACGTTCGGCAGTCGTGGCGAGCAGATCGTCACGGTCGACGTCGCGGTCCGCCACCCCGGTGCCGCGCGCGTGATGACGATGGAAGGACCTGCCGGCGGGGGTGGCAGCCACGAGACGTGGATCTCCGACGGGGAGATCGTGCGCACCTTCTCGCGGACCCACCGGCTCGGGACGAGCCGGCCCGTTCGGCCGCGACCGCGCGGGCTCGACGACGCCGACTTCCCGGGCACCTCCCAGGTCTACCGCCCGCTGACGGCGCTCCCCGCCGAGACGCTGCCGGAGACGTTCGTCCATCCTGCCGGCTACTGCCAGAACGTCCTCGCCACGGGGCGGGCCTGGATCTCCGGGACGGAGATCGTCCACGGCCGGGAGGCGATCGTCGTCGAATGCGATCACCCACGGGCGATCGAGTTGGCCGCGGACCGCCCCGACTTCCACATCTCGATCGCGGCCGACCGCGACACCGGCGCGATCATCCGCCTCGTCGAAACGATTGCCGGCGACGTGACCCGCTTCGCGGAGGCTGTAGTGTTCGACCCGGACGCCTCGCTGCCCGCGGGCACGTTCGAGTTCCACTTTCCTACCGGGACGACAATCCTCTACTGAGTCGCAGGGGCGGCGGCGTTCCCCGGGATCCGGGCTCCCGCTCCGTGCTGCGAGCACGCCGCTCGTTGCTCGCGCGGAGGACGCGCTTCGGCCCTTGACGCGAACGTATGTTTAGCGGGTACAAAGTCCCCGGCGCTCGGCGGGCGTCGTCCCCGGTCGCACAGCGAACGTCAGGTGGAGCGGAGCGTCCGCCGCGGGAATACCGCGACGCGCTCGGATGGAGGGTCAATCGATGCGAGTGGGAAACAGGCCGAAGTTCTTCCTGGCAGCGATAGCGATAACGGCGCTCGCGGGATGCACCGGCGTGAAGACGAGCTCGGCTCCGACCGCGGCGCCGGCCGCAGGGAGTGGCGGGGCACCAGCGTCCGCCTCGGCGGCGGCGTCAGAGGCGCCGCCATCTGGCCAGATTCGGTACCTCGTCGAGGCGCCCGAGAACGCCGAGGACCTCAACCCCCTCAAGGAACACCTCAAGGACTTCGAGAAGGCGTACCCGGGCGTCACGGTCAAGCTCGAGGCGATTCCGCTCGAGAGCCTTCGAACCTCGCTCCAGACGCAGCTTCGCGGCCCGAACAGCCCTGACGTGTTCGCCTGGGGCTCCGGCCCCGCATATGCCGGCGCGCTCGCGAAGGCCGGGCTGCTCTATGACCTGACCGACGCGTACGCCAAGTACAAGTGGCCCATCTACGAGGGCGCAAAGAAGCAGGTCACGTTCGACGGCAAGATCGTCGGCGTTCCCGGTGAGATGGAGACGGTCGGGATCTACTACAACAAGAAGATCTTCAGCGACCTCGGCATCAGCGAGCCGAAGAGCCTCGCCGACCTCGAAGCGGCAGCGCAGAAGATCAAGGACAGCGGCAAGATCCCGTTCGCCGCGGCGGACAAGGAAGGCTGGGAGGGCGGGCACTGGCTCAGCATGTCGCTGAGCAGCCGCGTCGGCGGGCAGGGGATCCTCGATCTCCTCGAGGGCCGGACTTCGTGGAACTCGCCGGACGTCATCGCGGCGCTTTCGGTGTGGCAGAAGTGGAACAAGGCTGGGTTCCTCCCGCCGACGCCGACCGGCGTGACGTACGACAACGGCAACGCGCTGTTCTACTCGGGCAAGGCGGCCATGGCGCCGACTGGCAGCTGGCTGGTGAACGACATCGAGGCTGCGCCCGAGGTGAAGTTCGACGTCGGCTACATCCCCTTCCCGTCGGAGAGTGGTGGGGGCATCTGGAGCGTCGGCCTCGGATCCGGCCCGTACATCTCCGCCAAGACCAAGAACCCGACGGCGGCGCTCGCGTTCGTGAACTGGCTGGTATCTCCGGAGCACAGCCGCTGGGTCGTCGAGAACCTGAAGACCATCCCGCCGTACCCGGTTGACACGTCGGGGCTCAAGGTCTCGCCGCTGTTCGCGCAGGTGCTGAAGAACATCGCCGACGTCTCAGGCGGTTCGTCCGATCTGGGCGCGAACATCGACGTCCAATCGACCGACGCGTTCAACGACGCGATGACCAACGGCGTGCAGGCGTTGCTGACCGGGAAGAAGACTCCGGAGCAGGTCGCCGCCGACCTGGACGCGGGGTACAAGAAGGGCAAGTCGTAAGTCCCGAGAACCGCACGGACAGGTAGCGAACCGGCGCCGTGGCCGAGCACGACTTCGCCACGACCCCGTTGGTGACCAGGCGCGCTCAGGCCCGCCTGGGCATCGTGCTCGTCGCGCCGCTGATTCTGCTCGTTGCGCTGTTCTTCCTGCTCCCACTCGGAAGCTCGGTCTACTTCTCGTTCGTCGACTTCCACGGCTTCGAGGCGGAGCCGCCGTTCGTGGGCCTCGAGAACTTCGCCGAGCTGGCGGCCGACCCCGCGCTCCTGCCGGCCTTCCGCAACAACGTGATCTGGATCGTCGTCGGCACGGCCGCGCCGCTGGTGATCGGGCTGCTCGTTGCCCTGCTGCTGTGGAACGTCCGCCGCGGCTCCGCCTTCTACCGCGTCGCCTTCTTCCTGCCCTACATCCTCCCGGCGACGGCGATCGGCGTCGTCTGGAGCTGGATCTACGATCCGTTGCGGGGCTGGCTGAACGAGGCGCTCAAGCTTTTCGGGCTCGGCTCTTTCGCGACCGGCTGGCTCGGGAATCCCGACACGGCGCTCGGTGCGGTGCTCGTCACCGCCGTCTGGACGGCGACGGGATTCGTCATGGTCATCTTCCTCGCCGCGTTGAGGAACGTCGACGTAGAGCTCGTGGAGGCCGCGACGATCGATGGCGCCAACGCGTGGCAGCGTCTCCGGTACGTCATCCTGCCGCAGATCATGCCCGTCTTCCTGATGGTCACGACCATCACGCTGATCGGCGGGTTCAGCGTCTTCGACATCGTCTTCGTCATGACCGGTGGCGGACCGGCGGGTGCCACTGAGGTGCTCGGGACGTACGCATACCGAAGCGCCTTCCAGCTGAATCGAATGAGCTACGGGACGGCGCTCGCGCTCGTCATCGCACTGCTGGCGGTTCCGTTTGCGGTCGGGCTGAACCGGCTCCAACGCCGGATGTCGCTGTACAGGACGGGCGCATGACTCCACGCAACGCTCGATCCAACCGACGCGTGAGGGCCGGCGGCAAGCACGTCGTCCTCATCGCGATGTCGTTCCTGATGCTCTTCCCGATCATGCTGACGGTCTCGAGCGCGCTCAAGGAGCGTGCGGACGTCCGCTCGAACCCGTTCGGGCTCTTCTCGTCGTTCTCCGGCGAGAGTCTCAGCCGGGCGTGGAATCTCGGGAACTTCGGCGAGTACATGGTCAACACGTTCGTGCTCGCCGTCCCGAGCACGGTCATCGTCGTCGCGCTCTCGACGATGGCCGGGTACGCCTTCGCGAAGCTCCCCTTCCGGGGACGGAGCGTGCTCTATTACCTGGTCGTCGCCGGCCTGCTCGTGCCGTTCTTCACGTACATGATCCCGCTCTACTTCCAGCTCCAGGGGATGGGCCTGCTCGACACGCTTCCCGGCGTCATCCTCGTGATGGCGACGACGGGTCTCGCGTTCGGGACCGTCTTCATGCGGGCGTTCTTCTCGGACCTGCCGCCGGAGCTCGAACAGGCAGCACGAATCGACGGCGCGTCCGAGTGGCAGATCTTCCTCAAGGTCATGGCACCGCTCGTCCGTTCCGGCGCGGGCGCCCTCGCGGTTTTCACGTTCCTGCAGAACTGGAACAACCTGCTGGTCCCGCTCCTCTACCTGCCAGGCGGGAACTGGCGACCGTTGACGCTGGGGCTGTACCTCTTCGCTGGCGGCCGGACGATCGACATCGGCCCACTCGCGGCCGGCACGCTGATCACCATCCTGCCGGTCATCGCCCTGTTCGTCGTCCTCCAGCGCCAGGTCACGCAGGGGATGCTGTCCGGAGCCGTGAAGGGGTGAGTCGCGCCCGGCGCGCGCGAGACGTGCGAGCGCCGCGCGATGCATGACGTCCTCGATCCGCGCGACGTCGTACCCGACGAAGCGGAGCAACTTGCGGTAAGCGGGTATGCGGTCGGCAATCTCGGCGCCGCCGCCCACGCCGCCGCCGCCGACGGCGACCTCGCCGCGCTCGCCGAGATCGAGCGAGCGCTCGCGCTCGTCGCGCGAGACCCCGCCTGGCCTTACGTCGAGCCGGACGAGGACGGCACGCTGCTCGACGACCTCCGAGATATCGAGCCGGTTCGTGTCAATCAGCCGCTCGCGTCGCGCATTCGCGGAGCATGGCTCGGCCGAGCAGTCGGCAACACGCTCGGGAAGCCCGTCGAGGGGCTGGCGCGAAACGAGGTCGAGACGTATCTGCGAGCCGCAGGCCAATGGCCCCAGACGGGGTACGTCGCGCTGCTCGATCCCCTTCCCGAAGGCGTGTCGCATCTGCATCCATCCGCGCCATCGGCAACGGCCGGCAACTTCGTCGACGTCCCTCGCGACGACGACATCGACTGGACGATCCTCGGCCTGTTCGTGCTCGAGAGGCACGGGCGCGACGTGACGACGGGGCAGATCGGCGCTGCCTGGCTGGATCGGCTGCCGTTCACCCAGACATATACCGCTGAGCGAGCGGCGTACCGCAACCTGATCCACGGGATCGTCCCCCCGGAGACGGCGACGCGCGCGAACCCCTACCGCGAGTGGATCGGGGCGTTGATCCGGGGCGACATCTTCGGGCTCGTCAATCCCGGCGACCCGGCGTCGGCGGCGCGGATGGCACTCGCCGACGCGCGCCTGAGCCACGTGGCGAACGGCATCTATGGCGAGATGTGGGCAGCAGCGCTGGTGGCGTCGGCGACTGCGGCTGACTCGATGGTCGACACGTACGCCAGCGCGCTCGCCGTCGTCCCGCCGGGATCGCGGCTGGCGGAGGTGCTGCGCAAGGTCAGCACGCTCCGCGACGGCGGCGCCACGTGGCCCCAAGCGCTGGACTGGGTCGACGCCGCGCTTGCCCGATACAGCTGGGTTCACACCTTGAACAACGCGGCGATCATCGCGATTGCCCTGCTCTGGGGTGGCGACTTTACGGAAGCGACGGGGATCTCGATCGCGGGTGGTCGCGACACGGACTCGACGACGGCAACGGTCGGCAGCGTGTTCGGTGCGTTGCACGGCGACGATGCGATCCCCGCCGCGCTCGTCGGGACGACGCACGTCCACATCCGGAGTGCGGTCCGGGACTTCGACCGAATCACCATCGACGAGCTCGCGGCCCGCACCATGAAGTTGATCGCGTGACGTCCGGCCTCGGTGGGCGGCAGGCCGGAACGCCTCACGCCAGAGCTCGATCCTCCTTGCCCACCACGCGAACCACTACGGTCGACGCGACGATCGTGATCGCGACCGACGCAAGCACCGCGGCGTAGACCTCGGGAGCGATCGCTCGCGCGGCGAGCCCGACGGACGCCAGGACGAAGCTGAACTCGCCGATCTGCCCCAGGCCGACCGCGAGCTGGAGTGGATCCGCGCGCAGCCCGGCGAGACGCGACAGCAGCCACGCGACGCCCACCTTGGCGACGACGACGAGCACGACCACGAAGAGGACCCACCCCAGGCCGCGCGACAACGCGCTCGGGTCGATGAGCGTCCCGATGGCGACGAAGAACAGCACGGCGAGCAGGTCGCGGAACGGAAGGAGCCGACGGCGCGCCTCCGAAGATTCGGGGCTTTCCGTGATCGCGAGCCCCGCGACGAACGCGGCGAGCGCGAGCGGCATCTCCGCGACGACCGCGCCCATCCCGGCGATCGCCAAACCGCTCGCGACGGACACGATGAGGAACAGGTCGTGATCCGTTCCCAGCCGTCGCAGGACGCGGGGCAGCACCGCCGCGCCGGCGACCGCGAGCGCCGCAAACGCGGCCATCCCCGCGAGCGCGAGCGGCAGCGGCCGGTTGATCCCGCCGCCCGCGGCGAGGAGCACGATCGCAAGGATGACGCCGGTGACGTCCTGGAGGACGCTCCACCCGAGCAGCGCCTCCTCGGTGTCGCGAGTCGTTGTCCGCCGCCTGCTGCGGGTGATGTTGACGATGACGACGCTCGACGAGAGCGCCACGCCGAGGCCGATCAGCCCGGCCCCGAACGGCGGCAGCCCGGCGACGATCCCCGCGACCGTCCCGAGAACGGTCGTGACGACGGTCTGGACGGGCGCCGCCCAGATGAGCCCGCTGTGCTCGCGCCGAAGTCGGGCGATGTCGACCTCGATGCCGACCTCGAACAGCAGCAGGACGACGCCGACGTCGGCGAGGAGCTGGAGTTGCTGTCTGTCGGCGACGTAGCCTGGCGTGAATGGCGAGATCGCGACGCCGACGGCGAGATACCCCACGACTGCGGGAAGACCGACGCGCCGTGCCACCCAGCCGGCGGCCGCCGCGAGGAGCAGGACGAGCCCCAGCTCCAGGATCGGGGCCGCCGTCGCGTCCATGGGCGGCATCGTACCGGGCGCTTCCGCGGCGCCGGCCGGGGATCGCTACGGGCTCACGGGTCGACGATTACAGCACCGTCGTGCTTCTATTGCTAGTTTGAACTATCGTTAGTGCGGTACCACCTGATTGTCGAGTCTTTGACGAGCGAATCCGCGGATAGAGTTGTGGCCAGATGGACGATCCCCGAACCAGCGAGGACCTGCTCGGCCGGGCGGCGCTCCTGGTCGAGCCCGTGCGGCGTCGCCTGTATGAGTTCGTCGTCGAGCAGGCGGGCCCGGTTGACCGCGACGCCGCGGCGGGCGCGCTGGCGATCGGGCGGCCGCTGGCCGCCTTCCACCTCGACCGTCTCGCCGCCGCGGGCCTTCTGCACGTCGAGTTTCGAAGACGGTCCGGCCGCTCTGGACCTGGTGCTGGACGCCCGGCGAAGTTCTACCGCGCGTCCGCCATCGATGCCGTCGAGGTGTCGATACCGGCACGGCGGTACGGCCTCGCGGCAGAGCTCTTCGCCGACGGCCTCGAGAGCGCGAGCGCCGCGACCCGTGACGCGGTCGCGGACGCGGCGCGAGGGTACGGCGAGCGTGTTGCGTGCGCGGCGCGGGTCAGTGAAGCGGACGACACGGGCGCCGTCCTCCGTGCCGTGCAGGAGCACGGGTACGAGCCGCAGGTCGCCGCGGACGGCACGATCCGCCTCCGCAACTGCCCGTTCCACGCGCTCGTCGCCGAGCACCGCGGCGTCATCTGCTCGACGAACCTCGCCCTGCTGAGCGGCATCGCCGATTCATTGCCCGGGCCGCGACTCCACGCCGAGCGGCGCGACGCAGAGGGTTACTGCTGCGTCGCGCTCGTCCCGGACTCCGTCACCCCGTAACGCGGGTCAGCCCTCCGCGAGCTCCAGGTCGCGCTCGATCGCGGCAAGCTCCTCGGGCGAGCCCTGGACCTTCGGCCCCCGGAACCAGCGGTGCGCCGAGAGGACCCACCAGCCGCCCGCGAACAGCAGCACCGCGCCGACGGCGATCGGGGCGTAGTTGAAGTTCGCCAGGTTCTGCGGGACGAACTGCGGGAGCATGAACAGGATCGCGATGAAGACGACCCAGATCGTCGCGACGGTGCCGATGATCCGGCTGCGCGAACCGAGGTTCCACGGACCCGGCTCGAATGCATCACCGAGCCGAAGCCGGAGGAAGACCGGGATGATGTACGCGATGTACAGCCCGATGACCGCGACCGACGTCACCGCGAAGAATGCGACGGCGTTGAAGAGATACGGGATGCCGAGGAGGAACGCGGCAACCGCCGCGAACCAGATCGAGTTCGTCGGCGTGCGAGTCCGCGGGTTGATCCGGTGCCAGAACCGGCTGCCGGGGATCGCTCCGTCGCGAGAGAACGCGTAGATCATCCGCGAGTTCGCCGTGACGGACGACATCCCGCAGTAGAACTGGGCGCCGATTACGACGAGCAGGATGAACAGTCCGCCGGTCTGCCCGACGGCATCGATCCAGATCTGGGCCGGCGGGACGAGTGCGCCTATCGCGCGATCGTAGCCGCCATTCGGGTCGATCGCGTAGTTCATGGCGACGAGGAGGATGAAGCCGAGGATCACCGACACGACTACCGAGAAGACGATCCCGCGCGGCGCCGACCTCGCGGCGTCGTGCGTCTCCTCGGACATGTGTGCCGAAGCGTCGTAGCCCGTGAGGGTGTACTGCCCGTTCAGCAGGCCGATGAGCATGACGTAGAAAAACGGCAGCGGCGAGATCGCGGGATCGGTGCTCGTGCGGTTTTCGGTGTGCGTGAAGACGAACGCGAGATCGCTGTGCTTCCCCGCGAGGAAGAACATCGCGATGAAGATGATCGCGACGCCCACGACGTGCCACCAGACGGAGATGTCGTTGAGTCGCGCGACGAGCCGGATGCCAAACGTGTTCAGCAGGCCGTGGATGAACAGCACGATGCCGTAGATCGCGATCGTGTATGGAGGATCGGTCGGCACCTTGAACGCGAGATTGAGGTACGCGTTGATGAAGAACGCGAGCCCGAAGTCGATCCCCGCCGTCACCGCGACCTGACCAAGCAGGTTGAACCAGCCCGTGAACCACGACCACGCCGGCGCATTCGTCTTCGCCAGCTTCGCCGACCAGTAGTAAAGCCCGCCGGCCGTCGGGTAGCTCGACGCGACCTCGGCCATGCCGAGCGCGACGAGCGTCACGAAGAAGCCGACGACGAGCCAGCCCCAGACCATCTCGGCGGGCCCGCCCACCTTCATCCCGAATCCGAACAGCGTCAGGCAGCCGGACAGGATCGAGATGATCGTGAATGACACCGCGAAGTTGGAGAACGTCCGCATCCCCCGACGGAGCTCCTGGGCGTACCCGAGGCGGTGCAGCTGATCGGTATCGCTCGACGGCGCGCGGCCCGCGGACTGAGCCATGGTCGAACCCCTCCCTCGCGGCGGTACGATGACCCCTCCAGTCGCGCATTACGCGCGTCGAGGATCGGCATGTCAAGCGGTTTCGCGTGCGAAATTCGCAGTCCGGGGAGCGAGATGGGCGATCGACTCGCGGGCAAGGTGACGATCGTGACCGGCGCGGGATCGGGGATCGGGCGCGCGACGGCCGTCCGGTTCGCCGAGGAGGGCGCGCGGGTGACCTGCGTCGACATCGACGCCGACGCGGTCAATTCGGTCGCCAGCGAGATCGGCGAGGAGGCCGTCGCCGTCGTCGCCGACGTCGCGGACCCCGCGGCGGTCCGCCGGTATACCGACGAGACCGCGGAGCGCTGGGGTGGCCTCCACGCCGTCTTCAACAACGCCGGAGTCAACATTCCGGGCGTGTTCCACGAGGTGCCCGACGAGGTCATCGACCGGACCCTGAACGTCAACGTCAAGGGCTGCATCCACGGCTGCCGCTACGCGATCCCGCACATGCTGCGTGGTGGCGGTGGCTCGCTCAT
>DATFPL010000105.1:0-2582 GCA_035264845.1 Candidatus Limnocylindrales bacterium
CCGACCTCCGCGACCGCGGCGCGATCAGTCCCGAGGAGTTCGAGCAGAAGAAGGCGGACCTGCTGGCGCGCCTGTAGCGTGCGGCGCCCGGGCCTCCGGCCCGCGCTACGATAGCGGCCCCGCCCCAGCCCGCTCCCCGAGGTCCGCGTGTCCTTCGACGTCCTGCTGCCTGCGATCATCGTCGTCGCGGTCATGCTGCTGGTCGCGTTCCCGATCCACGAGTTCGCCCACGCGCTGGCGGCCTACCGACTCGGCGACGGGACGGCCCGGATGTTCGGTCGGGTGACGATCAACCCGATCGCTCACTTCGACCCGATCGGCGGGACGCTGTTTGCCGTGTCGGTGCTCGCGAGCGGCGGCTCGTTCGGGTTCGGCTGGGCGAAGCCGACGCCGGTCAATCCGCTCAACCTGCGGAACGGCCGGCACGGCGAGGCGCTTGTCGCGGCCGCTGGACCGCTCGCCAACCTGATCCTCGCCGTCGCTGCCGCGATCCCGCTCCGCTACCTCGCCGCGAACCTCGAGCTTGCCGAGCAGGTCGCGCTGCTGACCCGGGTCCTCATCATCTTCGTCCAGCTCAACATCATCCTGATGCTGTTTAACTTCGTCCCGGTCCCGCCGCTCGACGGCTCCAAGGTCATGCTGGCGCTCGTCAATCCGCGCACGGCGTGGCAGCTCCGGCCGATCCTCGAGCAGTACGGGATCTTCATCCTGTTCGTCCTGTTCTTCTTCCCGCCGAACAACTCGATCGGCGGCCAGATCCTGAGGCCCATCCTTGACGCGATCTTCGGCTTCCTGGTGGGGCGCTAAGGTCCGCCAGTTCGGCGGCCACCTCCGGGCCCGCGTGACAGACGCCGAACGGCGTGCGCTCCCCGCGTGGCTCACCCCCGCGGAGCTCGCGCTGTTCGACACGATGCACGTCGCGGACCGGCGCCATGGGCTCGACGTCGTCGCGGCGCTTCGATCGCGCGGCGTGTCGGATCGCGACGCACTCGTCGCGGGGCTCCTCCACGATGCGGGCAAGGGCGGGACCGGCGTGTGGCCACGAGTCGCGTGGTCGCTCGGCCAGGCATGGGGGCCGTGGGTCTGGCACGCTGCAGCGATGCTGCCCCGGATGCGGCGCTCGCTCGCCATCCTTCGCGATCATCCCGCCGAATCCGCGCGCCTCGCCGAGGCGGCGGGATGCTCCCCGCGGACGGTCGCTCTGATCCGCGACCAGGAGGCGCCGCGCGACCCCGAGTTCGGGGAGCTCCTGCGCCTCGCGGACGAGGCAAGCTGATGGCAGTCGACGCGGCGGACATGGAGAGCGCGACCGCGGAACCGACGGCACCCGCCGTCCAATTCGGCGAGGGCCGCCGCCCGGAGGCCGCGACGCAGGTCCAGATCGAGGGCTTCGACGGCCCGCTCGGGCTGCTGCTCTCGCTCATCGAAGCTCGGCAGCTGGACGTCCTGACCGTGCCGCTCGGCGCGCTCGCCGGCGCGTATCTCGAGGCGCTCGCGGCACTCGAGTCGGATCGGATGGGGAACGTCAGCGCGTTCGTCGCGGTCGCGAGCCAGCTCATCCTGATCAAGAGCCGGGCCATGTTGCCGCGGCAGCCGGTCGCCCCGAGCGGCGACGCCGGCGAGGAGGCGCCGGACCCCGAGGCGGAGCTGCGCGCGAGGCTGCTGCTCTATCGGGCGCATCGAGACGCCGGGGTGCGGCTCGCGGCCCAGGCGCTCGAGCGGTTCGGGCTGTTCCGTCGGGAGCCTTCCGCGGCGCATGCGGCCGCGCTCGCCGGAGCCAGGCCGCCCGACGGCCCGCCGCTCGATCGCGCGATCCTCGCCGCGTCACTTGCCGGTCTGGCGCGAATCGCGCCCCCGCTGCTACCGCCTCCGGCGGTCGTGCCCCGCTCGATCACGCTCGCCGACCGCGCTGCGATCATCCGGGCCGCCATCCGCGACGCGGACAGCGTCGTCCTCCAGGAGCTGCTCCGCGGCGTCCGCGATCGCGTCGTCGTCGCGGTCACGTTCCTGGCGATGCTCGAGCTGATGAAGCGGCGCGAGATCGTCGTCGAGCAGGCGGAGCCGTGGGGACCGATCGTCGCGCGGGCGACGACCGCCGAGGAGCGCGCGGGCGGCGGGCCCATCGCCGTCGACGAGCCGATCGACGAATCGCTCGAGTCCTTCGCGTGACCGACGAGCACCGCAACGGTCACGGCGCCGACGCCAACGGCGCGGCGCACCCCGACGACGTGTCCGGCGTCATGCGCGATGCCGCACCGCCGGACACCGACGCAGGGGAGCGCGCACCGCTCGGCCTGACGGAGGCCTCCCTCGAGGCGTTGCTCTTCGTCGCGGAGCGTCCCCTCGCGCGCCGCGAGATCGCCGTGCTCGCCGGCGTCGACCTCGACACCGTCGACGCGCGTCTCGGCGACCTCGAGGTCGCGCTCGCCGGCCGCGGCATCCAGCTCGTCGTGTCGGACGATCGCGTCGCACTCGCGACGTCGGCCCAGGCCGGTGCGCTCATCGCCGGCTACGTGGGTGCCGACGCGGTCCGCCTGTCGCCCGCGGCGCTGGAGACGCTCGCGATCGTCGCGTATCGCCAG
>DATFPL010000106.1:0-21855 GCA_035264845.1 Candidatus Limnocylindrales bacterium
CGACAAGCCGATTCACGCGTACAGCCTGGGGCGGCAGCGAAACCTCGACGCGATCGAGATGGTGCGGATCGCACGCGGCATCGACGCCGCGACCCTGGAGCGCGAGCCGTCGATCTTCACGGTCATCAACTCCTCGTCGCCGCTTCGGCTGGACACCCCGATGCTCCACGGGATCCTCGAGATGTCGGCCCGCAACCAGGTCGTCGTGATGACGCCCTTCACGCTTGCGGGAGCGATGGCGCCGGTCACGCTCGCGGGCGCATTGGCCGAGCAGAACGCGGAGGCGCTCGCGGGCATCGTCATGACCCAGGTCGTTCGCCCGGGCGCACCCGTCATCTACGGCGGCTTCACCTCGAACGTCGATATGCAGTCCGGCGCCCCGGCGTTCGGGACGCCGGAGTACATGCGGACCGCGATGATCGGCGGGCAGCTCGCACGCCGGTATCGCGTCCCGTATCGGTCGTCGAATGTGTCGGCCGCGAATTCGGTGGACGCCCAGGCCGCCTACGAGTCTGTCTTCTCGCTGTGGGGCGCGATCATGGGCGGGGTCAACATGCTGATGCACGGTGCCGGCTGGATGGAGGGCGGGCTCCACGCGGGCTTCGAGAAGATGATCCTCGACGCGGACCTGCTCGGGATGGTCGAGGCGTTTCTCGACCCGGTCACCGTCGACGCCGAGACGCTTGCCTTCGAGGCGATGGAGGATGTCGGCCCGGGCGGGCACTTTTTCGGCACCGCGCACACGCAGGCGCGCTTCAAGACGGCGTTCCACAAGCCGCTCCTCTCCGACTGGCGGAACTACGAGAGCTGGCAAGAGGCGGGCTCGCCGACGGCGCCGGAGAAGGCAAACCGGATCTGGAAGCAGCTGCTTGCGGCGTACGAGGCGCCGCCGATGGACGTGGCCCGGCGCGAGGAGCTCGACGCGTTCGTCAGCCGCCGCGTCGACGAGGGCGGCGTCGCGACGGACTTCTGACGCCGCGTCCCGTCGCGCAGCGGCGACCGTTCCTCGCGTAGGCTTTCCACCGGTCGGGTTTCGAGGAGGTCGCATGAAGTCGTCTACCCGGGTCGTCGTCATCGGTGGTGGCGTGGTCGGCGCGAGCGTCCTGTACCACCTGACGAAGGCCGGCTGGACCGACGTCATGCTGCTCGAGCGCCGCGAGCTGACGTCCGGGTCGACATGGCACGCCGCGGGCGGGATGCACACGCTGAACGGCGACCCCAACGTCGCCCGGCTGCAGCAGTACACGATCCAGCTGTACGAGGAGATCGAGCGGATCTCCGGTCAGGATTGCTCGATCCATCTGCCGGGCGGCCTGATGCTCGCCGACACCCAGGTCCGGATGGACTTCCTGCGGATGGCGGTGGCCCGCGGCCGGTATCTCGGCATGCAGCTCGAGCTGATCTCGGTCAAGGACGCGTACGACCTCTTCCCGCTCATGGATCCGAAGCACTTCGTGGGCGCGCTCTGGGATCCGATCGAAGGCCACCTCGACCCGACGGGCGTGACGCGGGCGTATGTGAAGTGCGCCCAGCTCGCCGGCGCGGAGGTCCACCAGCACATGCCGGTGGTCGCGACCACACAGCGCGCGGACGGGACGTGGGACGTTCGGCTCGAGAACGGCGAGTCGATCCATACCGAGCACATCGTGAACGCGGGCGGCCTCTGGGCCCGCGAGGTCGGCCGGATGGTCGGCCTCGAGCTGCCGGTCCTGGCGATGGAGCACATGTACCTGCTGACCGTCGATATGCCCGACGTCACCGAGTACAACGAGCGAACGGGCAAGGAGATCCCCGGCGTCCTCGATTTCGGCGGTGAGCTGTACCTCCGCCAGGAGGGCCGCGGGATGCTGATGGGGACGTACGAGCAGGCCGCGGTTCCGTGGTCGGCGAAGGAGACCCCGTGGGACTTCGGTTCGCAGCTCTTGAAGCCGGACCTCGACCGGATCACGCCTGAGCTCAACGTCGCCTTCCAGCACTACCCGGCGATGCATGGAACGGGCATTCGGAAGGTCGTCAACGGCCCCTTCACGTTCGCGCCGGATGGCAACCCGCTCGTCGGCCCGATTCGCGGCCTGCCCGGCTACTGGGTCGCGTGCGGCGTCATGGCCGGACTGTCACAGGGCGGCGGGGTCGGGCTCGCGTTGTCCGCCTGGATGACCGCCGGCGAGAACGCGGATTCGGGCATGGATATCTGGGCCATGGACGTCGGTCGGTTCGGCGACTACGCGACGCTCGGCTACACGAACGCCAAGGTCCAGGAGAACTATCGTCGCCGCTTCCAGATCACCTTCCCCAACGAGGAGCTGCCGGCGGCACGGCCGCTCCTGACGACGCCGATCCAAGACCGGCTGACCGCGGCGAACGCCGTGTGGGGCGCGACGTTCGGCCTCGAGCACGCACTCTGGTTCCAGAAAGCCGGGCTCGAGCCGAAGGAAGACGTGACGTTCCATCGCTCCAACGCCTGGGAGTGCGTCGCCGAGGAGGTCGCGGCGGTCCGCCAGCGGGTCGGGATGACCGAGATCTCGAACTACGCCAAGTACCGCGTGACCGGTGACGGCGCCGAGCGGTGGCTGTCGTCACTGCTCACGGCGCGGATGCCGAAGCCGGGCCGGATCACCCTGACCGCGATGCTCAACGAGCCGGGCCGCATCGTGGGCGAGTTCACCGTTGCCCGGCCGGGCGACGCCGAGGACTTCTACGTCTTCGGCTCGCTTCCGGCGGAGGTCCACCACTCGCGCTGGTTCCGCGCCCACCTGCCGGCCGACGGCTCCGTCCGGTTCGAGGTCCTGGGCCTGGGGCTCACCGGGCTGTCCGTGACCGGGCCGCGGTCGCGCGACGTCCTCGCGGCGGTTGCGCCGGACCTCGACCTGTCGACGGAGTCGTTCCCGTTCATGACCTTCCGGGGCGTCGACCTCGCGATGATCCCCGCGCTCGTCGGCCGGATCAACTACTCAGGTGACCTGGGCTACGAGCTGTGGATCGCGCCCGAATACCAGCGCGCGCTGTTCGACCGTATCGTCGACGCGGGCCGGGCACACGATCTCAGGCTGTTCGGGATGCGCGCGCTCATGTCGCTGCGACTCGAGAAGAGCTACGGGACGTGGTTCCGCGAGTACCGGCCGATCTACACGATTCCGGAAGCCGGCCTCCAGCGCTACGTGAAGCTCGACCACGAGTTCATCGGGCGCGCGTCGTACGAAGCTGAGGTCAACGGCGGCGGCGCAAAGCGGCGGCTGGTGACGTTCGTCGTCGAGCCCGATCCCGACAATCCAGCCGACGTCATCGGCGACGAGCCGATCTGGCACGACGGGGAGGTCACCGGGTGGGTGACGTCCGGGGGCTACGGGCATCACGTCAAGACGTCGATCGCCCTCGGGTACGTGCCGACTGAGCTCGCGACGCCCGGCGCAGGCCAGGACGGCCGGTTCGAGATCGAGATCATCGGGCGCCGCCGCCCGGCCCGACTCCAGCCGGAGCCGCTGTTCGACCCCCAGGGGCTGCGGATGCGCCAGTGACCGTGGCCATCCGGTGCGGGCGGCTCATCGACGTCGAGACCGGGGAGGCGACGCCCGATCGCGTCCTCCACGCCGCCGACGACGGTCGAATCGAGGCCGTGGGCGCGGATGACCACGGGATCGCGGATGGGGCGGCCGTCATCGACCTGCACGGGTTGACGGCCCTCCCGGGACTGATCGACGTCCACACCCACCTGGTCGGGCACGTTCAGACCGCCGGCGTCCCTGCGACGACGACGTCTGCGGCCCAGGAGGTCCTGATCGGCGTCCGGCACGCGCGCGCGACGATCGAGGCGGGCTTCACATCGGTGCGCGACGTTGGTTCGTTCCGCGCGTTCACGGACTGTGCGCTGCGCGACGCGATCGAGGCGGGCGACGTGGTCGGCCCACGGATGCAGTGCGCCGGTGCCTTCATCACGGCGCCGTGGGGCGGCGGCGATGTCGTCGGCCTGGCCCACGACATCACGCTGCCGGAGGACCTGCGGTTCGGCGTCGTGCGGTCCGCGGACGAGGTGCGTGAACGGGTCCGTCGGCTGCTCATCGGCGGCGCGGACCTGATCAAGTGCATTGGCACGGGTGCGGTGCTGACCCGGGGCGGCGTCCCGGCCGCACCGGAGCTGACGGAGGCCGAGATCCGGGCGGCGGTGGAGGAGGCGGCCCGGTACGACGCGTTCGTCGCCGTCCACGCCCATGGTGCCGAAGGCGCGAAGCGCGCGATCCGCGCGGGGGCGCGGTCCGTGGAGCACGGTTCCTACCTCGACGACGAGGCGATCCGGATGCTCGTGGACACGGGCACGTTCTTCAGCGTGGACCTGTACGACGGCGAGTGGGCCCTCGAGCACGGGGCGATCGAGGGCTGGCCGGCGGAGACGATGCGCAAGCTCGACGAATCGATGGTCGGCGCGGAGGGCGTCGTCCGGTCCGCGGTCGCAGCCGGCGTGCGGATCGCGTTCGGGACGGACAGCGGTGTCTATCCGCACGGGCTGAACGGGCGCCAGTTCGCGTGGTACACGCGATGCGGGATGTCGCCGCTGGACGCGATCCGGACCGCGACGACGACCGCGGCGCAGGTGATGGGCTGGGCGGACCGGGTGGGGTCGCTGGCGGTCGGCCGGTTCGCGGACGTCGTGGCGGTCGCCGGCGACCCACTCGCCGATGTCACCGAGCTCGAGCGCCCGGTCGTCGTGCTGAAGGGCGGCCGAGTGGTGCTCGACCGGCGAGAGGCGCGAGCCGCGTGACCGACGCGGTGGAGGGTCGCGTCGTCGTCGACGGCCGCCCGGTCGTGGCCCGCCCGGGCGACACCATCGCGATCGCGATCGTGCGGGCCGGCGAGGTCCCCGGGCGCGGCGGGACGTTGTGCCTGGCGGGCGACTGCGGGAACTGCCTCGCGACGGTGAACGGCGTCGCGTACGTCCGGACGTGCCAGGTCCCGGCGCGGCCCGGGACGGTAGTCGTCCGGCATCCCGCTGCCGCGAAGCCGCCACTCCCCGCGGACGGGCGCCGGGACGTGACTCGACCCGACCCGACGCCGGAAATCACCGTCCACCGCGTCGACACGGACGTCGTCGTCGTGGGATCGGGCGCGGCGCGACGCGACCGACGCGCGAACGACGAGCGCGTCCTCGTGCTCGACGCCGCCGACGGCGTCGAGGTGATGGCCGTCTACCCCGGCCCCGCGGTCGTCGCCCGCGAAGTCGGCGCGATGCTCCACGTCCGCGCGGAGGAGGTCGTCGTCGCGACGGGTGCCGCAGAGATCCAACCCGTCACCCCGGGGAGCGACCTGGCGGGCATCGTCACGAAGCGCGCGGCGGAGGTTCTCGCCGCAGCGGGCGTCGATCTCGGTCGCGCCGTCGCGATCGGCGAGCCGCCCGACGGCGTGCACTGCGCGACGGCTCCCGGCGAGCTCGTGCGGTTCGAGGGCGAGGGCTGCCGCGTGGTGGCGGTCGTGACCCGGACCGTCGACGGCCCGGAGACGAGCACGGCCTGCGACACCGCGATCGTCGGGCTGGGCCGGGCGCCGCGCGACGTCCTGGCGCGAATGCTCCCGGATGGCTCGGTCACGGTTGCCGGCTCGGCCGCCGAGGAGTCGCCACTGCCGCCGCCACCCATCGAGGGCGTCGTCTGCCCGTGCATGGGCACGACGGTCGCGGACCTCGCCGCGGCCTGGGACGATGGGTACCGCGACCTCGAGCTCCTGAAGCGTGCGAGCTGGGCCGGGCTCGGACCGTGCCAGGGCGGCGCGTGCCTGCCCCACGTCCGGGCGTTCATCGCGGACCGCACGGGCGTCGTCCCCGAACCCTTCACCGCCCGCCCGGCGGCGCGACAGATCACGCTCGCCGAGGCCGCCGCCGACACGACGATCGACGCGTTCCGGCGGACGGCGCTCCACGACGAGCATCTCGCGCTCGGCGCCCGGATGGACCGGTTCGGTGGCTGGTGGCGGCCATGGCACTACGGCGACACCGTCGGCGAGTACTGGGCCGTCCGCGAGGGCGTCTCCGTCGGCGACGTCTCGACGCTCGGGAAGCTCGTCGTCTCGGGGCCGGACGTCGTCGAGGCCCTCGAACGCCTCTACCCCTGCCACGTCGCCGACATCCGGCCAGGTCGGTCGCGATATGCGCTGCTGCTGAACGAGCGCGGCCACGTGATGGACGACGGGATGATCCTGCGGACCGCGGACGACCGGTTCGTCCTGACGTTCACGTCCGGTGGCGCGGCAAACGCCGAGATGTGGGTCCGCGACTGGGTCGAGACGTGGGGCCTCCGGGTCCACATCATGGATCTGACGATGTCGCGCTCCGCGATCAACGTCACGGGGCCCCTCGCGAAGACGCTGCTCGCGCGCTGCGGTCTGGATGACGCGCCGCGGTTCCTCGGCCATGTCGAAGCGGACGTAGCCGGAGTGCCGTGCCACGTCATGCGGCTGTCGTTCACCGGCGAGGCGGCGTGGGAGCTGCATCACCCCGTCGACCGCTCCGTTGCGCTCTGGCGCGCACTCCTCGAGCGCGGAGCGGATCTCGGCATCCGGCCGCATGGCCTCCGGGCGCTCTTCGGGCTGCGGCTCGAGAAGGGCCACGTGATCGTCGGGATGGACACGGAGCTCGACACGACGGCGCACCGGCTCGGGATGGACTGGGCCGTGCGGATGGACAAGCCGCGCTTCGTCGGGCGCGCGTCGGTCGAGCGGACCGCGAAGCTGCCCGACAGCCGCCGTTGGGTCGGCTTCACGATGGACGGCGTCGCACCGGAGGAAGGGAGCGCGATCCGATCTGCCGACGATGGGGACATCGTCGGCAACGTGACGGGCAGTTGGACGTCGCCGCTGTTCGGGCGCGCGCTGATGCTCGGCTGGCTGCGCCGGACGCCGTTCGCCGATCGCGTGGTGATCGACGGCCGGGACGCGGTCGTGACGCCGACGCCGTTCTACGACCCTGAGGGCGCTCGTGCCCGCGCTTGAGCCGATGCGGGGGATCCGGGCCGTCGCGCAGCCCGCCGCGCTCGACGCCGCTCGCTGGACCGGCGATGCGGTGACGGTCGTGCGGATCGCGCCGGACGAGGCGCTCGGACTCGGCGCGAGCCGCGTTGAGGTGGACGACCCCGCCGCCATCGTCGTCGACGAGGCGGGGTTCGTCGGGGCCTGGCTCGACGCCGCCGGGCTCGCCGACGTCGCGACGCACACGGAATGGCCGCTCCCGGAAGCACGCGGCACGCTCGCGCAAGGCAAGATCGCCGGCGTGCCCGCGAAGCTGCTCGCCGGTGATCCGGCGCTGCTCGTGACGGCGGCGGCTTACGCCGACGAGCTGGTCGAGCGGCTCCGGTGGCGCGCGCCGTGACGACGAACGGCAGGGTCGTCGGCGACCACGTCGCGAGCCTCCAGTCGCTCGCCTGGCACGAGCCGCGATCGTCATACGACGTCGTCATCGTCGGCGGCGGCGGGCATGGCCTCGCGACCGCCTACTACCTGGCGACTCGTCACGGAATCACGAACGTCGCAGTCGTCGAGGCCGACTACATCGCCTCCGGCAACACAGGCCGGAACACGACGATCATCCGCTCGAACTACGCGATCCCGGAGGCGATTCGGTTCTACGACCGCAGCCTGAAGCTGTACGAGGGCCTCGAGGCGGAGACCGGCGCCGCAATCTTCTTCCGCCGCAAGGGCCATGTATGGCTGGCGCACACGGAGATGGCGCTGCGCACCGAACGGGCGCGTGCGCTGATGAACCAGGCGATGGGCGTCGAGACGGAATTCCTGACGCCGGCTCAGGTCCGCGACCTCGTCCCGCAGATCGACCTGACGGGCGGCGGCCGCTATCCGGTGCTCGGGGCGTCGCACCACGTCCCGGCGGCGACTGCGCGGCACGATCGCGTCGCGTGGGCGTACGCGTCCGGCGCAATGGCGCGCGGCGTCCACGTCATCCAGCATCGACCGGTCACCGGGTTGCTTCGGGACGGCGAGGGCCCGGCGTCGCGCGTCGTCGGCGTGGAGACACCACAGGGCTCCATCCGCGCGGGCGTCGTGGTGAGCGCGGTCGGGGGGCGCGTGTCGCAGCTGGCCGCCATGGCCCGCGTTCGGCTCCCCGTTCGGACGCATCCGCTCCATGCGTTCGTGACCAACGACTTCGAGCAGGGACTGGACAAGATCGTCGCGTCGACGGAGCTCGCGTGCTACGTCTCGCAGACTGAGCGCGGCCAGATGCTCATCGGCGCGGAGTTCGACAGCCAGCCGTCGTTCTCGCGCATCTCGTCGTTCGACGCGCTTCGCAGCTACGCCTACAAGATCACGATGCTGCTGCCGTTCCTGCGGTCGATGCGGATCCTGCGGACGTGGGCCGGGCTGTGCGACATCTCTGCCGACTTCAGCCCGATCATGGGCGACACGGGCGTCGACGGCTTCCTCATCACGACCGGCTGGGGAACGTGGGGCTTCAAGGCGATCCCTGCCGGCGGCGAGGCGATGGCCGAACGGATCGCTACGGGCCGAACGCCCGACCGCATCAAGCCGTTCGCGCTCGACCGGTTCCGGACAGACCTCGCGATGGCCGACCAGGCGTCCGCCGGGACGCGCTGATGCACGAGCTCGACTGTCCGCGTTGCGGGCGCCGGTCGCTCGACGAGTTCACGTTCGGGGGTGAGCGTCGCGAGGTCCCCGAGTGGCTCACCGACCCGGACGAGCGTGACGTGGACGAGGTCTGGGTGTTCGAGAACCCGGCGGGACCGACGACCGAACGCTGGTTCCACGCCGCGGGCTGTCGCCGCTGGCTGACGGTCCGCCGCGACACGATCGCCGATCGGGTGCTGGAGGTCCGATGACCGACGGCTATGCCGGCCGCCGGCTCGATATCGTGGCGCGCGATCGCGCCCGCTTCGGTGTCGGCGTCATCGCCGAGCTGCCGGAGATCGTGGCCTCGCTCCGCGGTCGTCACGCGTTCATCGTCACCGACGCCGGCGTCGTCCGTGCCGGCGTCGCGGGTCGAGTCGCGGACCTCCTTGCCGCGGCCGGGCTCGCCGTCGACGTATTCGACGGCGTCGAGCCGAATCCGGGGACGAGCTCGATCCGCGACGGAAGCGACCGGCTCCGGTCAGCGGCCGGGGACCGGCCGGCTTCAGGCACCGTCGTCATCGGGCTCGGCGGCGGCTCGGCGATGGATTCCGCGAAGGTCATCGCGCTCCACGCCGCCAATCAGCGTGATGTCATGTCACTTGGCTACCACGATGAAACGGTCGAGCCCAGCGCTCCCATCGTCGCCATCCCGACGACGGCGGGGACCGGCGCCGAGACAAACACGTTTGGCGTCATCACCGACGAGTCGCGCGGGCGCAAGGGCTACGTCGGGCACGAAAGCTCGCTGCCAAGGGTCGCCGTGCTCGACCCGGAGCTGACCGTCGCGCTGCCACCCGCCGCGACCGCCGCAACGGGGGTCGACGCGTTGACGCATTCGCTCGAGTCGCTCCTGTCGAAGCACCCGAACCCGCTGGCAGAGGCGATCGCGCTCGGCACGGTCCGAGCCGTCGCCGAGTGGCTGCCGCGCGCGGTCGAGGACGGGTCGGACCTCGAGGCGCGAAGCCGGATGCTGCTGGCCGCGCATTACGCGGGTGTCGGGCAACAGACGGGCACGGGCGTCGGCGCGGTCCACGCGATCGGCCACGCGATCGGGACTCGCGGCCGGCTCCCGCACGGGACAGCCCTGGCGACCGTCATGCCCGAGGTCTTCGAGACGTACCTCGGCGTCCGCGACCGGGAGCTCGCGCTCGTCGCCATCGCGCTCGGCGTGGCCGGGCCGAACGACGACGTCGCGGCCGCCGCACGTGCCGCGATCCACGCGATCGCCGCGCTGCTCGACCGCGTCGGTCAGCGCCGAACGCTGAGCGCGCAGGGGCTGGGGCCGGACACACTCGAGACGATCGCCCAGGACGCCATCGAGGATGCGGCGATCGACAACAGCCCGCGTCTGCCGTCGAAGGCCGATGTCCTCGCCGTCCTCGCCAGGGTGAGCTGACGCGAAGACGCGAGATCCGCGACGCTCTCGCGCCGCTCGCGTCAGCGGCGCAGGTAGTCGGGGAGTTTCGGCTCCGGGCCGCGCCAGCGGTCGAACTCCTCGGTCGCGAACCGTCCGAAGTGGTTCATGAAGTGGCCGCCCTGCGAGCGCAGCACCTCGACCGCGCGCCGGGTCAGAAACGAGTCGTTCGAGCGCACGGAGATGACCGAGCGGCCGTTTCTGAGCGCCGCCTCGTACCACGCGATGTCCGGCGCCTGGTCCATCAGCGTGAACTCGACGGCGCGGCGCGCGCGGGCACGGATCCCGTGGCGTGCCCCCGTTCCGTCGAGCGTGTCCGCGGCCGTGTCGCCGCGCAGGACCTCGATCGCGGCCGCGTCGACGCCCGCCGCGACGAGCGCCTCGACCACACGCGACGCGGCGCCGGGATCGTCGAGAACGGCGTAGAGCCGTCCCCGCGGGTACTTGACGTACCGGCTCATCGGCCGCGGATCGGCGCCGGTGTCAGCGCGACTCGACGCGGACTCCGCGCTCGACGAGGGGCCCCACCTCGCCGATCAGCCGCTCGAGCGTCTCGCCGTCGTATGGCGCGGGCTGCTCGGAGATGATCGTCCTGAACCCGAGCTCGACGTACGGCGCGAGCCGCTCGGCGAGCTGTTCCGCGGTCCCGTTCCAGAACGTGTCGTCGTCCTCGAGGTCGCTCAGCGGCGTGCGGTTTCGCTCCATCGCGGCCTTCCAGACCCTGATGGCTTCGGCCTCGGAGTCGCGGATCGTCGCCTTGATCCCGAGCGTGAACTCGATGTGCGACGGGTCGCGGCCCACGTCCGCGCAGTGCTGTCGCAGCACCTCGATCTTGTGGCGCATGAGGTCGACGGTGCCCATCGCATTCCACATGTCGGCGTAGCGGGCAACGGTCTTCAGGGTCTTCTTCTCGCCGGAACCGCCGATCATGATCGGCAGGTGGCGCTGGACTGGCGCAGGGGCATGGCGGAGGTCGTCGAACCGATATCGACCCTTGCCGTCCGACGTCACCGAATTGCCGTCGAGCACGTTGCGCATGGCGGACACGGACTCGTCGAGCCAGTCGAGCCGCTGCCCGAATCCGCTGCCGAACTCGATGCCGTGGGCCTGGTGCTCGAGGTCCATCCACGCGCCGCCGATGCCGAGGATCGCGCGGCCGCCGCTGATGTGGTCGAGCGTCGCCGCGAGCTTCGCGACGAGGCCCGGGTTGCGGAACGTGTTCGCGCCGACGAGGAGCCCGAGGCGCGTCTTCTTCGTCGACGCGGCGACGGCGGCGAGGCTCGTCCAGCCCTCGAAGATCGGCTGATACGGGTCGCCGAAGATCGCGTACAGATGGTCCCACGCCCAGAGGTGCTCGTAGCCGAGCTCGTCGATCCGCTTCGCGGTCTCGAGATACGTCGGCCAGTCAGTGGCCTGGTTCCACAGCAACACGCCGAACTTCAGGTCGCTCATCGGTGCCTCCATGCTTCGCGCGCAGTATCCGTCCGAAGGACGAGGCGTGCGCGCGGGGGTGCGGGGCCCGTGCCGCGAAACCACCGAAACGCCGCCCGTATCGGCCCAACCGATGCGCCGCGCGACAAGGGCTACGTCCGGGAGTCCACCGCGACGCGCGCCGGCGCCAAACCGCGGCGCCATCGGCCACATCGATACCGGCTGCGTGTCGGTGGGCACAAGCCCAAATTCCGCCGAACGCAGACCGCGGCTATCGCGCTGCGGCGCCTGCCGTCAACGATGGGGGCGATGCCGCGAACGACAAGGCGCGGTCGGGCGGCCGTGCCCGACCCTGCGGCGCCCGCATGTCGCGTCCGGCAGCGATGGGGGCGATGCCGAACGACGAGGACGCCGGGCGTTCGAGCGTGCGACGACGCGGGCGATACGCCTCCTAGACCGGCAGCGTCGCGATGTCCTTGCCGATGACCTCGCGGTCCTCGGCCTCGGCGATGTCCGCGAGCGCCGATTCGGCCTTCCGCTTCCATTCGGTGGCGCCCGCGAGGTCGCCGGAAACGGCGAGCGCCCGCGACATCCCCTCGTATGCCGAGGCGACCTCCCAGTCCTCGCGTTCGGGATTCGATTCGTTCAGCTCGACGCAGCGGCGCGCGTGGTACAGCGCCGGCTCGCCGCGCCCGAGAACCGAGTAGACGCGCGACACCTGCCACTCGCCGCGGGCGAGGTTGACCGGCTCGCCGACCTCACCCCAGTGGTAGCGCGACGCGTGCGCCGCGTGGACCATCTCGTCGTCCTCGGCCGGCGTCCGATCCCCCTTTTCGAGCAGCGTCCAGGTGTGGTTGAAGAGCCCGACGGCAAGCGCGCGCCTCGCCGTTGCGTCAATCTCCGGCGGGCCGGGCGGCTGGGACACGATCACCTCCGTTTCGGTGACGACGGGCGGACGGCGACGGCGGTCGAGCGTCGCCGCTACTACCGGGGATGGTGAACGCCGGATCCGGGTGCGCCGCTCACGCGTTGTCCAGCTCCCGCGAGATCGCGCGCAGGATGAACCGCGCCGCCTCCGCGCTCTTGCCGCCGAGCTTCTGCCCCTCGTCCTGTTCGAGCGCGAGCATCAGGTCGCCGAGCATCAGGTCGAGCGTCGGGGTTCGTTGCAGCTCGCCCGCAGCGAACGCCGCGTCGAGGCGTGCCACCGCCGCGCGTGCGTTCTCGACTGCGTGGCCCTTGGCGTCCATCAACTCGCGGAACTCGGCCCGGGCCGCATCGGCGCCCGGTCCGCTCGAGCTCACCGCCGCGCCGCGGATCGACGCTCAGTCCCGGCGCGCTGATCCTGCTCCGCCTCCGCGCCGCCGCTGCGCCGCCGCTCCCCGCCGAACGCCCGCGCCCGCACCGCCGCCGCAGCCGGCGTATCTGTCGCCGCCGCGGCGCCGGCCGCCGTCGGCGTCGTAACGGGCCCTGTACCACGCGCCTGCCGCGCCCGCCATTCCGGCTCGAGGACGCTCATCGTGATCTCGTCCCACCAGCGGCCGTCGCGCCAGATCGCCTCGCGCGACCGCCCCTCGATCGTGAACCCGCACGAGCGATACGAGCGGATCGCCCGCTCGTTGAACTCGAACACGGACAGCGCGATTCGATGGAGGCCCAGCTTGTCGAACGCGTGACTCAGCATGAGCCGGGTCGCCTCCGTGCCGTACCCGCCACCCCACGCGTCCTTCTCGCCGATCGTGATGTGGTACAGCGCGGAGCCGTTGTCGCCGTCGAGCTGGCTGAACGCGCACGTCCCGATGAGCCGGTCCGACGATTTGACGTGGACTGCCAGCGCGAGCGAGTCGTTGCCGACGACGCGCGCAATGAAGAAGCGCTCGATCTCCTCGGGTCGCATCGGCCCGTCCTGGTAGCGCGTCAGGCGTGCAACCTCGGGGTCCGTGTACCACCGCTCGAAGGCCCGCAGGTTGCCCGGCGTGTGCCGCCGCAGGACGACCTTGGTGCCCTCGATTCGATCGGGAAACCACGAGCGGTGAGCCATGACGGGTGACGGTATACCATCGCCGCCATGCGCCGCTGGAGCGAGCTCGCGGAGCGTGTCGCGGCCACCACCAGGACGTCGGAGAAGACCGCGCTGCTGGCGGATTATCTGCGCGGACTCACCCCGAACGAGCTCCCGATCGCCGTCGTGTTCCTGACCGGACGACCATTCGCGGAGTCCGATCAACGCGCCGCCGGGCTCGGCTGGGCCGCGATCGCGACCGCGGTCGCCGCTCTCGCCGACGTGCCGCGGAGCGCCCTCGGCGAGGCGTACGACCGCTGGTCGGACCTGGGCCGCGCCGTCGAGGATGTGCTCGCAACAGCGGGCCACGAGCCCGACCCGCAACAGGCGCCGTCGCTCCCCGAGGTCGCGGCCACATATGCCGCGATCGAGACGGCGTCGGGCGCGGCCGCGAAAGCGGCCCTGCTTGGATCGCTCCTCGCTCGATCGGATCCACTGACCGCGAAGTACGTCGTCAAGGTGCTTTCCGGCGAGCTCCGGATCGGGCTTCGCGAGGGGCTCGTCGAGGCCGCCATCGCGCACGCATTCGAGCGCCCGCTCGAGAGAGTGAAGTGGGCCGGCATGCTGACCGGCGACATCGGTCGCACCGCGGAGCTGGCACGCGACGACCGGCTCGACGAGGCCGCGCTGGCGCTCTTCCACCCGATCAAGTTCATGCTCGCGTCCCCCGCCGAGGACGCCGACGACATCGTCGGCCGGCTCGGCGTGCCGGTCTGGGTCGAGGACAAGTACGACGGCATCCGCGCCCAGCTCCACAAGGCCGGCCGGCAGGTCGCGCTCTATTCGCGCGATCTCCACGACGTCAGCGGCCAGTTCCCCGAAGTCGTCGAATTTGCCCGCGACCTGTCGTGGGACGGCATCGTCGACGGCGAGATCCTTGCCTACCGGGACGGCACCGTGCTGCCGTTCCAGTCGCTCCAGGCGCGCCTCGGGCGGAAGAACCCGTCCGACGAGATCAAGGCCCAGGTGCCGGTCATCTTCGTCGCGTTCGACCTGCTCGGCGTCGGGAGCGACGGCGACGCCGAAGTCGAGCCGCTGCTTCGCATCCCGCTCGAGGAGCGCCGCCGGCGGCTCCAGGCGCTCGACCTGCCGCTCGCCGACGAGGGCGGCCGCTTCGCCCTGTCACACCTCGTCAGCGTCGAATCCGCCGCGGGGCTCGAGGCCGCGTTCGCCGACGCTCGCGCCCGCCGCAACGAGGGCCTGATGGTCAAGGACCCGCGGAGCGGCTACTCCCCCGGCCGACGCGGGCTTGGCTGGCTCAAGATGAAGAAGGCCTTGGCGACGATCGACTGCGTCGTCGTCGGCGTCGAGGTCGGCCACGGCAAGCGGCACGGCGTGCTGAGCGACTACACGTTCGCGGTTCGGGACGAGGAGCGCGGCCGGCTCGTGAATATCGGCAAGGCGTACAGCGGCCTGACCGATGCCGAGATCGCCGAGATGACCGCCTGGTTCGAGGCCCACACGATCCAGCGCTTCGGCCGCTACCGGCAGGTCGAGCCGAGCGTCGTCGTCGAGGTCGCCTTCGACGTCATCGTCCGGTCGACCCGCCACCAATCGGGATTCTCGCTCCGCTTCCCGCGGATTGCCCGGCTGCGGACGGACAAGTCGGCCGACGACATCGACACGCTCGAGAGCGTCCGCGCCCTGTACGAGGGGCTCCAGAGCGGCGCGGAGCACCTCGTCACGGCGAGCGCCCGCGATGCGGTACCAGTACTCCCGCGTGGTACCCGGGTTGCACAGGGGCACTAGTCTGGCTCCATGCTGAACGGCTTCGGCGACAGCCAGCGGTTCCAGGTCACCTTCTACACCGACGCCCACGTCATCCGCGGGGTCGTCGAGTCGCGTCAGCGCCGCCTGACCGACATCCTCAACCAGGCCGACGAGGAGTTCCTCGTCATGACCGACGTCCTGCTCGACGACTTCGGCACCCACACGGTCGCGGTCAAGGCCGACTACGCACAGGTCAACCTCGCGTCCGTCCTGTTCGCCGTCGGCGACGCGACCGCGGAAGCGCCGCCCGAGATGCGGACGCCGAAGATCCCGGAGCAGGCGCTCATCTCGATCCCGCCGTTCAGGATCGTCGGCCGGATCCACCTCATGCCGGAGCGCGCCCTCCGCGACGCCCTCGCCGAGCTGACGGGCCGGTTCATCCCGGTAACCGAGGCGTCGTACTGGTCCGACACGGTCGGCGAGGCGTTGACCTCGGCGCCGATCGTCGCGTTCAACCACAGCCGCGCCCAGATCATGGCGCCGCACCGGATCGTCGATCCGTGGGAGGGAATCAACCGCTCGGAGGCCGCCGGCGCCGATTCCGGGCCGGACGCCGTGGATGCGAGGACCGGCGTCGTCGACCCGTGGGGTACCGGGCGAAGCTGACCCTGAGCGTCGGTCAGCGCTCGACCGGCAGGTCGAGTCGATCCCCCCACTCCGCCCAGCCGCCGTCGTAGACCGCGACCTCGTCGTGCCCCAGGACGGCCAGCACGAACGCGAGCTTGGCCGCCGCGACGCCCGATCCGTCGTAGCAGACCAGCCGACGCCCGCGCCCGACGTTCGCGCGCATCACGAGCTCGCGGAGCGCCTCGCCGTCGCGCAGCCGCTGGCTGCCGGGCTCCGTCATCGCCGCCACGGGCACATTGAGCGCTCCCGGGATGTGCCCGAGCCGGCGCGTGTTGCCCTCGAGGCCGCGGTACTCGGCGGGTGCGCGGGCATCGAGGAGCGTGACGTCGTCAGAGCCCAGCAGGCCGCGAACGTCCGCGGTCGTCAGTCGGAGCCTGAGCTGCGCCCGGGGCGTGAAGACCGCGGGCGGGGGCGGAATGTCGGCGTTCGACACTGCTCGGCGCTCCGACGCCCAGGCAGGGAAGCCGCCGTCGAGGATCCGCGCGGACTCCAGGCCGTACGCGCGGAGGCTCCACCAGACCCGCGACGCGTATAGCGCAAGCGTGTCGTCGTAGATCACGACGCTCGTGCCGTCGCCGACGCCCGCTCTCGCGAGCGCCGCGGCGATCTGCACCGGGCCCGCAAGGAGGAACGCCTTCTCGGACTGCTCGGCGTCGAGCAGCTCGGTGGTCCAGTCGAGGTACACGGCGCCCGGGATATGGCCCGATGCAAACGTCTCCCGGCCGGTCCCGTCGGGGCGCCAGCGGACGTCGAGGACGCGGAGGTCGCCGCGGTCGATCTGGTCGGCCAGCCACTCCGTCGAAGCGAGGAGCTCCGGGCGCGCGAGGCCGCTCATCGACCGGCGGTGCCGGCGGGGGTCCGGGGCATCGCCGATATCATACGGCGGTGGTCGCGCCGTTCATGCCGGATGCCGAAAAGGTCGCGGCCGTCCGCGAGGCGCTCCCGGCGGTGGCCGCCGGCATCTACCTCAACACCCCGGTCGCGGGGCCGCTCCCCGCCGAGACGGCCGCGGCGATGGCGGAGATCGCGGGCTGGGAGGTCACGACCGGGCGGGCGCAGCGCGACCGCGCGGACGATGCGCGGGGCCGGATCGACGAGGCGCGTGGCGCTGTCGCCGCCATCCTGACGGCGGACATCGACGACATCGTCCTCACCCACGGCATCGACGAGGCATATGGCGTCGCGTTCCGGACCGTCGACCTGCGCGACGGGGACGTGATCGTGACGTGGGACGAGGACGTCGCCGCGCGCGTCCGCGCGACAGCTCCGCACCGGGTCGCCATCGTTGCGGCGGGCGACGATCGCGAGCTTCCGGCGCACACGGCGCTCGTCGCCTGCCCGCTCGTGTCCGCGTTCACCGGGGAGCGGCTTCCCGTCGAGGCGATCGCGCGCCAGGCGCGCGAACTGGGCGCGCGGCTTATCGTCGACGCGTCCCTCGCGGCGGGCGCCGTCCCCGTCGATCGCCAGGCGCTCGGCGCCGATGCACTCGTCGTTCGTTCCGAGGCGTTCCTGCTCGGCCCGGAGGGGCTCGCGGCAGTCGCCGCGCCGCGCGACGTCGTCGCGGCGAGGCTCGCCGGTCATCCCGGTCGCGGGACGGCAGCGGTCGACCAGCTCGACGTCGCGGGGGTCGGGTTCCACCTGCCGTCCGTCGTCGGCTTCGCGCGGAGCTGCGGCTGGCTGTCGATGTACGTCGGGCTCGAGTGGATTTACCGCCGGGGAGCCGCCCTCGCGGAAGCGGCGGCGGAGCGCCTCCGGGCGACGCCGGGCGTCGAGGTCCTGACGCCGCGCGACGCCGTCGCCACCGTCATCGCGTTCCGGATCGCCGGCTGGACGCCGGACGCGGCCCTCGACGAGATCGGCGCGCGCGTGTTCGCGATCGTCGGCGCCGTTCCGTCGCTCGGTGCCATCAGGATCGGTGTCGCGTTCTTCAACACCCGCGAAGAGGTGGACCGGTTCATCGACACGGTCGCGCTGCTCGCCGCCCATACGCCGGAGACGCTGCCGGCGCGCCTCCGGCTGACGGTCCTCGGCAGCCCGTGACCGCGCCCGCGGACTCCCCGAATCGCTCCGCCGCGTTGCCGCGCCGCCGGTCCGAGGTCGAGATCCGGTGGCGGCAGTTCAGGAACGCGCCGCGGCCCGTGGTCCGGGCGGTCCTGAGCAGCCTCGTCGTCGCCGTGCTCGGCGGCGCGGCGTATCTCGTGTACGACGTCGCCATCGTCCGGGGCGCGTCGCTGCCCGGCGGAGACCTGCGGCTCCTCTTCGTTGCGACCTACGTCGCCGTCGTGCTCGCCGCCGGCAGCGTCGTCACGTACCTCATCGTCCCCCAGCCCCGCGGCAGCGGCGCGCGGTCCGCGCGGAGCGGCTGGAGCGCGGCGCTCGGGCTCTTCGCCGCCGTACCGATCTGCTATCTCGTCATGGTCGTCATCGTCCAGGTCGTCGAGCCGATCGTCCTCGGTCGATGAGGCGGCGCGGCATCGTCACGGCGCGTCGGGGCGCCAGTACTTCCGGCGCGGCCGGGGCATCGGGGCAACAAATTTCCCTCTTGGGGGTGGCGAAGGCGTCGCCCACAAGTACCATTCCGCGGTACCCGGTCGTGGCCGATCATCCGGCTGCGACGGCGATCCGGCGCAGGCTCCCGCTCGAGGTCAAGCAGGTGTCCACCGAAGAGCAGCACGTCGCGCTCCCCAAGCTCTACGGCGCTCCCGCGTATGCCCGCCCGCCCGTCCAGACGGAGGCGAAGCCGCGGCCGTTCGACCCGGACGAGATGCCGATCACGGCATTCCAGACCGAGGACGAGCGCGAGCTCCTCGATTCGCTGCCGCCCCGGGCCTTCGCGCCGGGTGGCATCGTCGTCGAGCGGGGCCGCGGCGCGGCGCGACAGACATCGTCCCTGCTGGGGCGCCCCTTTGGGCTCCGCGCACTCGCGGGCCGATTGCTCGGCGGCTCCTAGCTCCAGACCCCTCGCCCCGCCGGTCGCCTCGAGGCGACCGTGTAGCATCGACGGCGGGGGAGTAGCTCAATGGTTAGAGCGGCGGGCTTATATCCCGCTGGTTCCAGGTTCGAGTCCTGGCTCCCCTACCAGAGCCTCCGCGACTCCTTGGGCGGGACGTCAGCCGCCGAGCGCGGGGCTCGCAGCCGCGGCCGGCATCGCCGTGACAATCCTCTCGTGGCCCGTCGTGCCGAGCCGGTACGCCGTCACGACGCGGACCAGGCCTGACGAGACGAACAGGAACGCGTAGACCGGGTAGCCGATGCTCGCGCCGGCGGCGATGATGCCCGACGCCGTCAGCTGCGCTCCGGCGGCCGCCGTCGATGTCGTTGCCGCGTACCGCGCCTGGTGCGCGATCGCGGCGGGCCCGACGGACAAGCGGAAGATCCGCTCGCTCGACGCAAGACCTGCCGCCGAGTCCCCGCACGCCCCCAGGATCGCGGCCGCGACGAGCAGCTCGGCGCCGAACGGGTTGCCGGGGAACGCAAGAAGCCCGAGCGTCATCGCGACGGCGCGGATGCCGTGGGCGTGGCGAAGGATCGTCGACGACGAGCCGCGGTCGAGCATCGAGCTGACCACCGTCGACGCGATGAGCGAGGCGAGCGTGCCGATCGCCGCGAGGGCGACGGTGAAGCCGGGCGAGAGCCCCAGGACGACCATCGCGTAGATCGACAGCGGCGGCCCCATCCCGAAGCCCAGCGCGCCAACGGAGCTGACGCGGACGAACCGGTCGAGGCCCGCGGGCGCGTCGGCGCGGACGCGGCCGCTGTCGGGGACGCGGACGCGGCCCGGGCGAGGGAGGTAGAACAGCCCGGCGATCCCGACGAGCGATGCGGCGCCCGCGATGAGGAACGGGATGACGAACGGCCCGACGCCAGCGTGCGCGTCGTGGAGCAGGAGCGCCGTCGGCGTCAGCAGCGCCGCGCCGGCGATGGCCCCCACGGCTCCCGTTCTGGGCGACACGAACCGTCGCTCCGTCTCGGGCAGCACGGCGTGGTACCAGGCGAGCAGGTTCGACCCGGACAGCCCACCGATCAACGCCGCGACGACCGATGCGACGACGACCGCGGCGAGCGCGTCCGCGTCGGAGATGACGCCGGCCGCGGCAAGCGCAACGATCCCGGCGAACCAGAAGCCGCGCGTGTCGCCGATGACCGAGACGAGGATCGTCACGCCCCGCAGGTTGCCGTCGGTGCGGCGGAGCACGCCGGGCATGAGGAGCTGGGTCAGCGAGCCGAGGCCGGGGAGCACGCCGACGACCAGGACGAGCGCGGGCGGCGCGCCGAGGGCGAGCATCAGCGGCGTCGTGATCGCGCCGCCGGCGAGCGCCCCGACCGCGCCCTGACTGAAGCCGATCGCGTGGAACGGGCGGAACCGTGGGCCCGCGAACCGCCGCCATGCGCCGAAGCCGGCCTGAATGCCGACTGCGCGACCACGTCCGGAGACAGCACGCGGCGCGGCAGGCGCGGTGGGGGTCATGGATCTCCGGACGGTGACGGGTCGGCGTCATCGTCGGCGCGGCCGGTTTTGAGGGCCATCCCCCGCCAAGTCACATTTGCGTCCCTCGATGGTCCCAGGGACGGCAGCACGCGCCACGGCACCGCCTGTATCCCACCTGCAAGCCCGCCCGGCACGGCGTCGTGGGCGCGTTTCGCGACCGCAGCACGACGATCCGCGCATGGCGAGGGACACGACGACGGCGCTCGTCGGCGAGCCGCCGGCGGACCACCCCGCATACGGGCTTGGGCGGAACGTCGATCTCGATGTCGTCCGCGAGGTCGCGGCCGGCTGCCGCGCATGCGACCTGTGGGCGAACGCCACGCAGACAGTCTTCGGTGAGGGCCGTACGAGGGTCCCGCTCATGCTCCTCGGGGAGCAGCCGGGCGACAAGGAGGACCTGGCGGGACATCCGTTCGTTGGGCCCGCCGGCCAGATGCTCGACCGGGCGCTCGAGGAGGCGGGCATCGATCGCGAGCGCGTCTTCGTCACGAACGTCGTCAAGCACTTCAAGTGGCGGGCGAGTGGCAAGCGGCGCCTGCACGAGCGCCCCAACCCCGTCGAGATCCGGGCGTGTCGTCCGTGGCTCGAACTCGAGCTCGAGCTCGTCCGCCCCGACGTCCTCGTCATGCTCGGCGCGACGGCGGCGCAGGCGATCCTCGGCCGCGACTTCCGCGTCTCCGAGCGGCACGGCGAGCTGCTGCCGCCGATCGCGGCGTCGGGCCCGCATCTGCTCGCGACGTACCACCCGTCGTCGATCCTGCGGTCGCGCTCGAGCGAGGAGCGCGACGCGGGTCTCAGGATGCTGGTCGAGGATCTGACCGCGGCGAAGGCGGCGATCGCGGCCTGAGGCGGCGGCGCGCCGGCGCGGACCTCAGGCGATGTCGCGGAGCAGCTCGACGAGTCGGTCGCGGCGGCCCTCGTTCAGGCTCCGCTGGGCGGGGAGCGAGGCGATCCAGGCCGGGATCTGGTCGGCGGTGATGACCGCGCACGTCGCGCTCCGCGGGACCGACGAATCGCGCGACACGACGGCGGCGTAGACCTTCACCACGAAGTCCTGGTCGTCCTCGGCGAACCAGCGACGAACGCGATCCGCGTCGCGCGAGGCGCGCTCGAGCGGGTTCTCGAGCGGGATCCAGCGGCCCTCGCGCGTCCGCACCTCCCATCCGGCGGCGTGCCGGCGGCTCACGGCGGGCGGTGGCAGCTCCTCGAGGATGGCCGCGCCGAACGGGCCGACGATGAGGTCCGGGATCATCCGGCCGTCCGGCAGTCGCACGCGCGACGCGACCACGTACTCGTCGCCGAGAACGCGCGCGAGGCGCGACGCCGGTGTCGACCGCGGCCGGCTGCTGGCGACCGAGTCGACGACAGTCACGATCCGCGCCAGACCGACGATGATGAACGTCGCCGGCGCGATGAGCGCGAACGCCCAGGCGACCATCCCGACGA
>DATFPL010000107.1:0-2187 GCA_035264845.1 Candidatus Limnocylindrales bacterium
TGCGGCGCTCGCGGGCGCGGCGTTCGGCGCGCTGATCCTCGAGACGGCCGGCGGAATCGTCGGGAGCATGGCGCGCGGCGCGCTTCCGCTGCCTCCGTTGCGCGCGCTCGACTCCGCCGGCGGGCTTCTGCTCGGCGCGGCTGCCGGCATCGCGCTCGTGTGGGTCGTCGGCGCGTCGGCGCTCTTCATCCCGGGGCAGACGTCGCTGCGGCAGACCGCGCAGAAGTCGGTCGTCCTGCAGGAGCTCTACGACGTGCTGCCGCCCGCGACGGTCATGGACATCCTCGTGCGCGTCGATCCGTTCCCGAGCATTGCCGGGCCGTTCGGGGCGGTCGCGCCGCCCGATCCGTCGCTCCTCAACGCGCGCGGCGTCCGGCGCGCGGCGCCCGGCGCGCGGCGCGGCGCCATCCGCACGTCGCCGCCCCTATCGCGACCCTACGACGACCGCCGCGATCGTTCGCAGTCCGGGCCGCTGCCCGTACAGCAGCACGCCGGCGGCATACACGCGGACCGCCACGACGAACACGACACCGATCGCGGCCACGAGGAGCGAGAACGACAGCACGACCTCCCACGGCTCGACCCGCCCGACGGACAGCCGAGTGAGCATCACGAACGGGCTCCAGAACGGCACGTACGACGCGACCCGGATGAAGCCGGCGCTCCCGCCGGTGAGCGCCATGACCGCCTGTACGTACCCGACGATGGCGAGAAGGCTCAACGGCAGCGCGAGCATCTGGAGATCCTCCGCCCGACTGACGAGCGACCCGGCCGCCGCGTAGATGAGCGCGTACAGCACGAAGCCGAGGACGAAGTACGCGAGGAACGCGGCGAGCAGCCCGATCGACAGCCCCGCGAGCGACGGCGCGACAGACGACCCTGGCCCCAGGACCGCGCCGGCGATCCGATCCTCGAGTGCGATCGCGGCAACGGCGGGCGCTAGGATCCCGACGGCCTGCGTCAGGCCCGCCAGCCCGATCCCCGCGACCTTGCCGATCACGAGCTGCTGCGGCGACGCCGCGCTGATCATCACTTCCATGACCCGGCTCGCCTTCTCCGCGACGACGCCCGCCGCGACCCACATCCCGTAGATCACGAGCGTGATGAAGATCAGGACGACGAAGACGATCCCGACAACTCGGCGGCTTGCGTACTCGGCGCTCGAGATCGGCTGGCCGCCGGACGAAGGCCCGCCTGCCGCGGTCACGTCGAGCTGCGGCATCGTGAATGGATTTCCCGCCTCGATCTTCTGCGACGCCGTCCAGTCGAGGATCGCGACGGCGAGCGTGCCGATCGATACGAGCTGCGTCCGGTCGGCGCCCATGTTCTCGCCGGCGTGGAACTTGAAGTCGATCCGACCGCTCGGCTGGCGGGTCGCAACGAGCAGCGCGTCGAGGTCGCCGTCGACGACCTTCTGAAGCGCCGGATCGGCGTTCGCTTCGCGGCTGAACTCGTACGCGCGCGGCCCGCCGGTCGCGGTCGCGTTCAGCACGCCGTCGAGGATCGAGATCGAGCGGTCAACGAGCGGCCCATCGGACGCCACGACGCCGATCCGCGTGACGGTGTCGCGGTCGAGCATCCGGACGATCAGCGGCGACAGCGCGACGACGACGCCGAGCGTCGCGAGCAGCAGCGTCGACAGGTGGAAGAGCCGGCTCCCGACGCGCTCGGCGTACTCGCGCCGGGCGACGATGCCGGCGTTCGGCAGGATCGGGTCGCGCCGGCTCACGCCGCGGGCTCCGATTCGGACGCCCGCGCGGGCGCAGCGGAAACTGCCACCGAGCCGGCATCGGCATCGGGCGCGAGCCGCATCTCCTCGTCGGCTGGTCGTCCGACATGGTCGATGAAGACCTGCTCGAGCGACGCGTCGGCGATCTCGAAGTGCGTGACCCGAAGTCCCCGCCCGATCGCCGCGGCGAGAATGTCGTCGGGTCGGACACCCGCGTCGAGCTCGACCTCCGACCGATCGATCCCCGGCCGGATGACACGCGTCCCGGGCACGGTCGACAGCCACGCGAGGCGATGGTCGCCTTCGATCCCGAGCACGATCATCCGGCGCCCGGTCGAGCGCTTGACGTCGCCGAGCGTGCCGCCGACGACGACTCGACCCCTGTCGACGATGGCGACCGATTCGCACATCGCCTCGGCGGTCTCCATCTGGTGTGTCGAGAAGATCAGGGTCTTGCC
>DATFPL010000108.1:0-3647 GCA_035264845.1 Candidatus Limnocylindrales bacterium
TCGACGGCGCCGAGGAAGAGCCGCCCGAACCCGTAGACGTTGTCGAGCCCGACGGTCCCCATGTCGACGGCCCGCGCTTCGAGGTACGCCTCGATCTCGGCTGGCGTGAACGTCGGGTGCGAGGCCTTGACGACGGCGGCCGCTCCTGCGACGTGCGGCGTCGCGGAAGACGTTCCGTCGAAGACGCCCGCACCGAAGCTCGCGGTCGAGACGTTGGCGTATGCGGAGATGTCCGGCTTCACCGCTCCGCCCGTCGCCGCGCCACCGGGCCCGTTCGTCGGCCCTTCGCTGCTGTACGTCTCGTGAACGTAGGGCGAGGTCACGTTGAGCGCGCCGACGGTCATCGCGGAGTTCGCGTCCGCGAGATTCGCGAGGCTCCGACCGTGGACGGCCTTGTCGAGCGGGATACCGGGTACGAAGACCTCGAGGTTGACGGCACGCGTCGCCTTGTACTTCTCGATCAGGATGCCGTAGACCGCCGGCGCTCCGCTCGTCACCGCAGAGGCGAATTCAACCGGGTGCTGTCCGGCGGCGCCCGTCTGGAGGTCCTCCCCGAAGCCGACGAAGTCCCAGTATCCGCTGAATTCGTCGTAGCGAAGGATGTAGAGGTCGTAGTCCTGGTTGTGGGCGGCCCAGTCGTTCCACCGCACGAACGCGTCGATCTCGTAGCCGGCGTCGATCAGATAGCCCGATCCGTCGCCTGGCCCGAAGTAGTCGACCTCCTGACCGGTGCTGAATTCGTGGAAGTTGTTGCCGTTCGCATCCCGGAACGAGCCGCCCCAATGGTCGAGACGATCATTGCCCGCCGCGGTGACCCACAGGATTCCCGCGGCGCGAGCCGACGCGACGATGTTCTCGAAATAGCCCATCCCGTCGCCGGCCGTCAAGTTGTAGAAGCCGATTGACGTCGAGATGACCTTGACGTGCTGCGCGCGGAGCCACGTGACCGCCTCCTCGAGGTCGACATTCGTTGCGATCTTGGCGAGGTAGAGCGACGCCGCGGGAGCGACGTCGTGGACGATTTCCGCGCAGGCCGTTCCATGCGGCGTCGTGCCGTCGACGTCGCCGTCGACCTCGCCGTCGACGAACGTCTTGACGACGACGTCGGCAGGGAGCTCGGTGCCGAGGAGTGCGGGGTAGCCCTCGAATCCCCCGTCGATGATCCCGACCTTCACGCCGGCACCGTCGCGGCCCGCCGCCTGCCACGCGGGGAGATTGATGGCCGCGTCGCCCTCGGTCTCGATCGGGCCGGCGGTCAGGACGGCGGCGGCGGGAACCCGAACCTGGGCGACAGCCGCGTTCGCGGCAAGCCGCCGGAGCGCGCCCACCGGGACCCAGGCCTGGGTCAGCGTCGATCCGTTGCCCGTGCCGGTGACCTCGCCGCGGGCGGCCCGGATCGCGGCGCCGACCTTCGCGCTGTTCGCGGCCGCGGACTCGACGACGACGAGGACTCGGTTCTGTGACGTCCTGACACGCGCCGCGTTCGCGGCCGCGACCCCGGTTTTCACGGACCGAGCGGCCGCGGCCGCGATCCGCTGGAGCACCGAGTCGAGCCGGCTCTTGCTCTTCACCCGGAACGGGGGCCTCGAGACGGGCGCCGTGGTCGCGCCAGCGGGCAGCTTCATCGTGCGCGCGAGCATCGGCGTCGAGGGGTGCGGCGCGGCTGCGGGCCGGGTGACGGCGGCGCCCGGCGTGGTCGGGCCCGGGCGAGCGGCGGTCGTCGCGACCGGCGCCGCGAGAGCAACGACGAGGACGCCAAGGATCAGGCGGGCGGCCGCAGGGCGGCGCCGTCGGTCAATCACGGATCGAACCCCCTCAACGGCCGGCAAACCCGGGCGCCGAGGCTAGGCCGCCGGAAGTACTACTGCCTCCGTCAAATGACGTAGGGAGGGCAAAAGTGGTGCTGCCGGTAACGAGCCCGGTGAGGTGCCCCGCGCGCCTACTTGAACGTGCCGACGCAGACGCGGTCGACGGCGGCGAGGACGTGCTGGAAGATCGTCGGGTCGTTGTCCATGTCGTTGTGCGGCACGCCCGGGCTCTCGTAGACGTGGCACGCGCCGCCGTCGAGCCGCGACGCGCTCGTCGGGACGAGGCCGTCCGTCTGGCTGTAGATCGTCGTCCAGTACACGGCGCCCGGAGTGTCGTCGCCCTTGTTGAGGTTCTTCAGGAAGCTGCTCGACGGGCACATCTGGCCACCGTACGACTGTGGCAGCAAGCACGCGCTGTAGATGCCGTACTGCGGCGTGCCGAGCGAGACGTACGAGTCGATCACCGTCCGATCGAGGAACTTGATGTACTGCCGCGCCGAGAGCCCGCCCATGCTCTGGGCGACGATGTCGGCACGCGTCCAGCCCTGATCGGTGATGAAGTCGCGGATCTGGGCGGCGTTCTTGACGTTGTCTTGGGTGGCAAGGGGAATTGCCACCGCGGTCCGCCCCTCGGCCTCGAAGTTCGCGATCATGTCCGCCCACGTCGACGGATCGCCGCGATAGCCGTGGACGAGGAGGATCGGGTCCGGGTCGGGGTCCGCGGCGAAGATCGCGGCCGGGGTCGCCGCCGCGGCGATCGCGGCGAGCAGTCCTCCGATGACAACGGTCCGAATGCGGGTCGTCCTGGCCATCTGATCCCTCCTTCGCGCTCTCCCCGGAAGCGTAAGCCGCGAGGCAAGTGACGGGTAAGCGGTGCGCGTCACGATCCCGGCGTGGACGCGGTGCGATTTGGGCGCGGCCTTCGCGCGATCCGACTACGTCGCGGTTGGCGGCAGGAGGACCTGGCGGGCGCCGCCGGGGTGTCGCGGTCGGTCGTGTCTCGCGTCGAGCGCGGCCTCGGCGACCGCGTCCTCCCGCTGGTCCTCGACCGCGTCGCCGCGCCGCTCGGGGCGCGGGTCACGATGCGGCTCGACTGCGCGGCGAGGACTTCGACCGCCTCCTCGACAGCGCGCATGCCGCGCTCGTGGAGACGGTCGTCGCGTTGCTCGCGGCCGCCGGTTGGGAGACCGCGGCGGAGGCGACGTTCAGCGTGTACGGGGAACGCGGCTCGGTGGACGTCCTCGCCTTCCATGCGGCTACTTCCGCTTTGTTGGTCGTCGAGGTCAAGACGGTCGTTCCCGACATGGGCTCGATGCTCATCGCGCTCGACCGCAAGCGGCGGCTCGCCCGCCGCATCGCCGCAGACCGTGGCTGGCGCGCGGCAACCGTCGCGCGCGTGCTGGTGATGCCCGACAACACGACGACTCGCCGGCGAGCGGCGGCCGTGAAGGCGACGTTCGCAGCGGAGTTCCCGGCGCGTTCCGTAGAGGTCCGGCGTTGGATCGCGGCGCCGCGGGGCGCGATCTCGGGCATCTGGTTTCTGCCGGATGCTCTCCACGTGCGCACGAGGAGGCGCCTCGCGCCGCGGTGCCCGAGCTCCACGCACGAGCGGCCAGGCCATTTCCGCCATACGCGCCCCCTGAACGAACGGCGCCGGATCCTTGCGTCGCGCGCGCCAGGTGCGCATCTGGCGAAAAGGCCGGCGCGACGAACCGGACGGCTGGCCGGCGTGGAATGGAACGACCGTTCTACACTGAACCCGCGCGGCGCGGTGCAGAACTCGGTGGAAAACCCGTGGACAACCGCCACGGAGCGGTGGACAGCCACTCCCCCAAACGT
>DATFPL010000109.1:0-17316 GCA_035264845.1 Candidatus Limnocylindrales bacterium
TAGCCGATCTTCTTGATGGTCTCGCGCGCGATCTTCGGGATGTCCACGTACACGTCGGTCGTGATCTCGCCGGAGACCACCACGAGCCCGGTGTTCACGAGCGTCTCGCACGCCACGCGACCGGTGGGATCCTCAGCCATCACGGCGTCGAGGACGCCGTCCGAGATCTGGTCGGCCATCTTGTCCGGGTGGCCCTCGGTGACCGATTCGGACGTGAACAGGAACTCGTTGTCTGACAGCGGCTGCGTCGTCATGAGGCCGGGAAGGGTACACATGGTCGCGTGAACAGTCAGTGGGCAACCATCATCGAGCCGTTCCGCATCCATTCCGTCGAGCCGATCGCCATGACGACGCGCGATGAGCGCACAGGCGAGCTCGACCGCGCCGGCTACAACCTCTTCAACGTCCCCGCCCCGCGCGTGCTGATCGACCTCCTGACCGACTCCGGGACGGGCGCGATGTCCCGCGACCAGTGGGCCGGCATCCAGCGCGGCGACGAGTCGTACGCCGGATCGCCGTCCTGGTATCGCTTCCTCGAAAGCGTCCGCGAGCTGTTCCCGTTCGAGCACGTCATCCCGACCCACCAGGGGCGCGCGGCCGAGAAGATCCTCTTTTCCGCACTCGGGGGCCCGGGCAAGGTCATCCCGAACAACACCCACTTCGACACCACGCGGGCAAACGTCGAGTTCACGGGGGCCGAGGCGGTCGACCTCATCATCCCCGAGGGCCGGATCCCATCGGCCGATCATCCGTTCAAGGGCAACATGGACACCGCGGCGCTCCATGCGCTCATATCGGAGCGCGCCGCGGCGAACGTGCCGGTCGTGTTCGTGACGATCACCAACAACTCGGGTGGCGGGCAGCCGGTCTCGCTTGCCAACCTCCGCGACGTGCGCCGCATCTGCGACCGGCACGGCGTCCCGCTGTTCCTGGACGCGTGCCGGTTCGCCGAGAACGCCTGGTTCATCCACGAGCGCGAGGACGGCCAGGGCTCGCGTCCCATCCCCGACATCGTCCGCGAGATCGCGTCGCTCGCCGACGGGATGACGATGAGCGCGAAGAAGGACGGCCTCGCCAACATCGGCGGCTGGCTGGCGATGAACGACGGCGCGCTTGCCGAGCAGTGCCGCAACCTCCTCATCCTCACGGAGGGCTTCGTCACGTACGGCGGGCTCGCCGGGCGCGACCTCGAAGCGATCGCACAGGGTCTCCGTGAGGTCGTGGACGAGGACTACCTGCGGTACCGAATCCGCTCGACCGCCTATCTCGGTGACGCGCTCGACGCTGCGGCGGTGCCCGTCGTGAAGCCGTTCGGCGGCCACGCGATCTACCTCGATGCGCGGGCGCTGTTGCCGCACATCGCGCCGCTCGAGTATCCGGGCCAGGCGCTCGCCGTCGCGCTCTATCGCGAGGGTGGGATCCGCGGCTGCGAGATCGGGACCGTCATGTTCGGGCGGCACCGCGACGGCACCGAGGAGGCGGCCGCGATGGACCTCGTCCGGCTCGCGATCCCGCGACGGACGTATACCCAGAGCCACGTCGACTACGTGATCGAAGTCGTCCGCCGCGTCGCGGAGCGCGCGACGGAGCTCCGCGGGATGCGGATCGTCGAGCAGCCCGCGGCGCTGCGTCACTTCAGCGCGCGGTTCGAGCCGATCTGATGGTCGCGGCAGCGCTGTCGTTCAGCCAGTGACGGAGGCGGGGGACGTCATCGAGCGGCTCGGGATGCGGCAGCACCCGGAGGGCGGCTGGTACGTCGAGACGTGGCGCGCCGCGGCCCGCGACGGTGAGCGCGCCGCTGCGAGCGCGATCCTGTTCCTCCTGGCCGCGGGCGAGCGGTCGCATTGGCATCGGGTCGACGCCGCGGAGGTCTGGCAGTGGTCGGGCGGCGATCCGCTGGAGCTCCGGATCGCGGAGTCCGTGGACGGGCCCGTCGACGTCCACCGGCTGACCGGCGACGTGACGAGCGAGGGCGTCGCGCAGGTTGTGGTGCCGCCGCATGCCTGGCAGGCCGCGCGGTCGCTCGGCTCGTGGACGCTCGTCGGGTGCATCGTCGCGCCGGCGTTCGAGTTCGCCGGCTTCGAGCTCGCGCCGCCCGACTGGGAGCCGCGCCGCGATTGATCCGCAGCGCGATGCGGCGTTGATCAGAGCGCTACGGAAGCCGCCACTCGATCGGCCCGGTATAGCAATGCACGAGCGCGAGGCACGCGCCACCCGTGAGGTCCCACTGCCGGCCGGCGACGTATGGGCCGCGATCGACGACGGGCATCGTCACCGTCACGCCGTTGGCGGGATTGCGGAACTTGACGAGCGTCCCGCACGGCAGCGTCTTGTGCGCGACGCCGACGAGCGACGTCGTCAACGCGTAGCCGCATGCGGTTCGGTGGCCGTAGAAGCCGGGTCCGTACCAGCTGACGTTCGGGTCGGTGTGCCACGTCGGGATGACGATCACGCCGCGCGGCGCCGTCGCGGCGGGCACGACGGCGCGACCGGTCGGCGGAGGAACGGCGGCGGGTTCGAGCATCGTCGAACCCGCGCCGATCGTCCCGTCGGCGCGGTTCGCTGGGTCGAGCGTGGGCGTCGCCGTCGTCGTTCCGACTGAGCTTCGACTCAGCTCCAGCGTCTGGAACAGAGCCGGATCGATCGGCGAATCGCGGGTTGGAGTCTGCGATCCCACCGGTTGCGGAACGGCGACCAGGACGAGCGCGACGATGAGCGTCACGCTCGCGACGACTCTGGGGAGTCGCACGTCGGCGGCCACCCTAGCAGCGGTCGTCAACTTGTGCCAGCGCCGCTGAGCGTGGGGCCGTGTTTCGCGCGCGTGACAAACTGCGGCGTGATCACGAGAAGTGTTGACGTCGGCGCACCGCTCGACCTTGCCCTCACGCTCCGACCGTTGCTCCGAGGCCCCGGCGATCCGACGATGCGACTGTCACCGCGTTCGGCCGTCCGCGCGACGCGGACCTCACAGGGCCCGGCAACCGTCGCGCTGCGAATCGACGGCACGGTGGTGACGGCCGACGCGTGGGGCCCGGGCGCGGCCGCGGCGCTCGACGGCGTGCCCGCGCTGATCGGTCTCAACGACGACCCGTCGCAATTTGCACCGGCGCATCCGCTCGTCCGCGAGCTTGCACGACGACGGCGTGGGCTTCGGCTCGGAAGGAGCGGGGCTGTCCTCGAGGCGCTTGTGCCTGCGATCCTCGAGCAGAAGGTCACCGGTCTCGAGGCATTCCGCTCGTTCCGGAAGCTCGTGCTCGTCCACGGCGACGCGGCGCCCGGCCCGTTCGGGCTCCGACTCCAACCCGCCGCGGCGCGACTGGCGGCCCTTCCGTATCACGCGTTCCACCCGCTCGGCATCGAGCGGCGGCGCGCGGACACGATCCGATTCGCCGCATCGCGGGCGGCGCGGCTGGATGAGCTCGTCGCACTGCCGGGCGAGGAGGCGCGGCGGCGTCTCATGTCGCTGCCCGGTATCGGGCCGTGGACGGCGGCCGAGGTGACGGCCCGCGCGCTGGGCGATCCGGATGCGGTAGGCGTGGGCGACTTCCACCTGCCGAACGTCGTCGCGTGGGCGCTCGCCGGTGAGCCGCGGGCCGACGACGCGCGGATGCTGGAGCTGCTCGAGCCGTACCGCGGGCAGCGGGCGCGCGTGATCCGGCTGCTCGAGTCGAGCGGCATCGGCGCGCCGCGATACGGACCGCGGATGGCTCCGAGGTCGATCGCGGGAATCTAGGCCGAGGCGGGACGGTCGCGTATTCACGGGGCGAATGGATTTCGGCGCCGCGGCGTGTCGCGGGGCGCCTGATATGCAGCTTGGGCCGCTGCCACGAGGGGAACGAGCGATTTCCATTCGTGCTGGGAATATCGGCCCCCCAAACCGGCGTCGACGCGTCGGCGGTCCCCGCGCCGGGGAAGCGACGGACCTCGCGGTACACTCGACCGATGGCTGCCCCGCCCTCCACGAAGACGCGCCCCGCCCCGCGGGCGCTCACGCACGACCCGGCGCCTGCTGCCTCGCGCCCGCCCTTCACGCGCGAGTCGCGACTCGCCCGGTTCGAGCCGCTCCTCGCCGAGCGGATCCTCGTCCTCGACGGCGCGATGGGGACGATGATCCAGACCTACCAGCTGTCCGAGGAGGAGTTCCGCGGCGCGCGCTTCGTCGACCACCCCTCCGACCTCCGCGGCGACAACGAGCTCCTGTCGCTGACCCACCCCGAGATCGTTCGCGCGATCCACGACGCGTATCTCGACGCCGGCGCCGACATCATCGAGACGAACACGTTCAACGCGACTCGCGTCAGCCAGACCGATTACGGCTTGCAGGGCGCGGCGCGGGAGATGAACCGGGCCGCAGCGACGATCGCCCGCGCGGCCGCGGACGCCTTCGAGGCCCGTGAGCCGGACCGCGCTCGGTTCGTCGCGGGCGCCCTGGGCCCGACGAACCGCAGCGCATCGATCTCGCCCGACGTCAACGACCCAGGCGCGAGGAACATCACGTTCGACGAGCTCGTGGAGGCCTACGGCGAGGCGGCCGAGGGGCTCATCGAGGGCGGCGTTGACCTCCTCCTCATCGAGACGATCTTCGACACGCTGAACGCGAAGGCGGCGATCGTCGGCGTCGAGCGCGCGTTCGAGCGGCTTGGCGAACGACGACCGCTGATCGTTTCGGGCACGATCACGGACGCCTCGGGGCGAACGCTTTCGGGGCAGACGGTCGAGGCGTTCTGGAACTCGATCTCGCATGCGCGGCCGATTGTCGTCGGGCTCAACTGCGCACTCGGCGCGAAGCAGCTCCGCCAGTACGTCCAGGACCTCGGCCGGCTGACGTCCCTCCCCGTGAGCGCCTACCCGAATGCGGGCCTGCCGAACGAGTTCGGAGGCTACGACCAGACGCCCGAAGAGATGGCCTCGCTCATGAAAGGCTTCGCGACGGGCGGCCTCGTCAACATCGCGGGCAGCTGCTGCGGATCGACGCCGGCGCACGTCCGCGCGATCGCGGAAGCGGTGACGGGCGTGCCGCCGCGCGTCGCTCCCGAGGTTCCCGTCGCCACCCGACTGTCCGGGCTCGAGCCGATGACGATCCCGCAGCCGGGCAACCTCTTCGTCAACGTCGGCGAGCGGACGAACGTGACCGGCTCGCGCAAGTTCGCCCGGCTGATCCTCGACGGCAAGTTCGACGAGGCCGTCGACATCGCGAGGGAGCAGGTCGAAGCCGGCGCCCAGATGATCGACGTGAACATGGACGAGGCGATGCTCGACAGCGCCGCGGCGATGACGAGGTTCCTGAACCTCATCGCGGGCGAGCCCGACATCGCCAAGGTCCCGGTCATGATCGACTCGTCGAAGTGGGACGTCATCGAGGCGGGCCTCAAGTGCGTCCAGGGCAAGGGCGTCGTCAACTCGATCTCGATGAAGGAGGGCGAGGATCAGTTCCTCGCGCACGCGCGGCTCGTGCGCCGCTACGGCGCGGCGGCGGTCGTCATGGCGTTCGACGAGAAAGGCCAGGCGGACACCGCTGAGCGCAAGGTCGCGATCCTGAAACGGGCCTACAAGCTCCTCACGGAGGAGGTCGGCTTTCCGCCCGAGGACGTCATCGTCGACCCGAACATCTTCGCCATCGCGACCGGGATCGAGGAGCACGACCGCTACGCCGTCGAGTACTTCGAGGCGACGCGACGGCTGAAGAAGGAGCTGCCGCACGCCCGCGTTTCCGGCGGCGTGTCGAACGTCTCCTTCTCGTTCCGGGGCAACGACCGGGTCCGGGAGGCGATCCACTCGGTGTTCCTGTATCACGCGATCGGCGCCGGGATGGACATGGGGATCGTCAACCCGGGGCAGCTGGCGATCTACGACGACATCGAGCCGGAGCTGCTCCTGCGGGTCGAGGACGTCGTCCTCGCCCGCCGCCCGGACGCGACCGAGCGGCTCCTCGAGCTGTCGGCGCGCGTCGGTGGGTTTGCGGGCACGCGCAAGGTCGAGGACCTCGCCTGGCGGCGGCTCCCCGTCACCGAGCGCCTCACCCATGCCCTCGTCGAGGGCATCGACGCGTTCATCGTCGACGACACGGAAGAGGCTCGGGTCGCCGCAGCCCACCCGATCGAGATCATCGAAGGCCCGCTCATGGACGGCATGAACGTCGTCGGCGACCTGTTCGGCTCCGGGAAGATGTTCCTGCCGCAGGTGGTCAAGAGCGCGCGGGTCATGAAGAAGGCTGTCGCGCACCTCGTCCCGTATCTCGAGGCGGAGAAGGACCCGACCCAGACGCGCGCCCGCGGCCGGGTCGTCATGGCGACCGTCAAGGGCGACGTCCACGACATCGGCAAGAACATCGTCGGCGTCGTGCTGCAGTGCAACAACTACGAGGTCGTCGACCTCGGGGTCATGGTGCCCGCGGCGAAGATCCTCGACACGGCGCGCGAGCTCGACGCCGACATCGTCGGCCTGTCCGGGCTCATCACCCCATCACTCGAGGAGATGAGCTTCGTCGCCTCGGAGATGGAGCGCGAGGGCTTCGACATCCCCCTGCTCATCGGCGGCGCGACGACGTCGCGGACCCACACCGCGGTGAAGATCGAGCCGAAGTACCACGGTCCGGTCGTGCACGTCCTCGACGCGTCGCGAGCCGTCGGCGTCGCGTCGTCGCTCCTCGACCCGAACGCCCGCGACACGTTCGCGGCCACGGTGCGGACGGAGTACGAGACGGTCCGGCGCGATCGCGGCGACCGCCAGGAGCGCGAGGCGCGGCATCCGTACGAGGAGGCGCGGCGCCACCGGCTGGCGATCGACTGGACCGGGGTCACGCCCCCGCGCCCCACGTTCCTCGGCGTTCGGACGCTCGACGACTACCCGCTCGCGGAGCTCGTTGAGCGGATCGACTGGACGCCGTTCTTCACCACCTGGGAGCTGCGCGGCCACTACCCGGAGATCCTCGACGACGCCAAGGTCGGCGAAGCCGCGCGAAACCTCCACCGTGACGCCGTGGCGATGCTCGACAAGATCGTGGCCGGCAACCTCCTGCGAGCGAGTGCGGCGTTCGGCTTCTGGCCGGCGAACAGCGTCGGTGACGACATCGAGCTCTACACGGACGAGACCCGGTCGGACGTGCGCGAGGTCGTCCACACCCTCCGCCAGCAGATGGTCAAGCCGCCCGGCCGGCCGAACCTCGCGCTGGCCGACTTCACGGCGCCGAAGGAGACGCGCATCCCCGATTACGTCGGCGCGTTCGTCGTCACCGCCGGCCACGGCGTCGACGAGCTCGCAGCGCAGTACGAGGCGGCGCACGACGACTACTCCTCGATCCTCGTCAAGGCGCTCGCCGATCGGCTGGCGGAGGCACTCGCGGAGCGACTCCACGAACGCGTCCGGCGCGAGCTGTGGGGCTATGCGCCGGACGAGGCGCTCGACAACGACGCGCTCATCGCGGAGCGCTACCAGGGAATCCGGCCGGCCCCCGGTTACCCGGCCTGCCCCGATCACACGGAGAAGGGGCCGCTCCTCGAGCTGCTCGAATCGGAGCAGCGTGCCGGCGTCTGGGCGACGGAATCGTTCGCCATGGTTCCCGGCGCCGCCGTGAGCGGCTACTACTTCTGGAATCCCCAGTCGCAGTACTTCGGGCTGGGGCGGATCGGGCGCGACCAGCTCGAGGACTACGCGCGCCGGAAGGGCATGTCCGTGGAGGACATGGCACGGTGGCTCTCACCGAACCTGGCGGACGCCTGACCGAACCGTCGTCGGGATCTCGTCGTACGCTCTCTCGCATGAGCGCTCCGTCCCGCGGCCCTTCGTTCCGCCGCCTCGCCTCCCTGCCGATCCTTCTTGCCGCCGTGCTGCTGGTGGCGGCGGCCGGCGTTCCTGCCGCGACCAACGCTTCGTCTGACGGCTTCCGCCTCGACGTGTCGCGCGACGGCGACTTCGTCGCGCAGACGAACTTCGTCCAGTGCGTCGGCGCGAGCATGCAGATGATGCTCAACATGATCCGGACGTCGGACGATCGGACGGCCGGGACACAGCTCAGCCTGCAGAAGCTCGCTCGCGGACTCAGCGGCGAGCGCCCCGACGGGCGCATCCGGCAGGGCGCGAGCGTCCGCGGCTGGTCGGCCGGCCTCACGCAGCTCGACGCGGGACCGTACAAGCTCGCCGGCACGACGACGATCGACGAGGCGCTTCGGCTCGCGGCGAAGTCGATCAGGGAGACGGGCAGGCCAGTGGGGCTCCTGATGTGGCAGGGACGCCACGCCTGGGTGATGAGCGGCTTCAAGGCGACCGCGGACCCGCGGCAGACGAACGATTTTCGCGTCACCGAGGCGATCGTCCTCGACCCCCTCTATCCGTATGGGTCGCGGAAGTGGGGCCCCAGTCCGAAGCCGGGCGACGCACTGACCGTCGCCGAGCTGGGGAGGCAGTTCGTCCCGCGCCGCAGCGGCGCGAGCGCGTCATTGTGGCTGGCCGGGTTCGGTGGCAAGTACGTCATCGTCATGCCGTACGAGCTGCGCGAGGTCGCCCGGTACCGAGCCGTCGCGGTCTAGCAGATGGAGAAGTCGCCGCCGGAGCTCATCGAACGATTCGATGCCGTCGTCGCGCGTCACCCTGGCGTCGAGCGGCGGAAGATGTTCGGGTTCCCGGCGGCGTTCGTCGGCGGCAACCTCGCGACGAGCCTGTATGAGGCGCGGTGGGTCGTCCGGCTCGGCGATCAGGAACGGGACGCCCTCCTCGCCCTGCCCGGCGCGGCCCCCTTCGAGCCCATGCCGGGGCGTCAGATGAAGAACTTCGCCCTCCTGCCGCGGGACGTCGTCGCGGATGACGCGCGGGTCGATGCGTGGGTCGAGCGCGCGGTGGCGTTCGCGCGGAGCCTGCCGGCGAAGAAGTAGCGACAACGCCCAGGGGCCGCGCCGCCGTCGCGCCGCCGGTATTCACGGGGCGGATGGATACCGCCTCATGCTGGAATGGATCGGCGCCGGTAAGGCAGTCGGAAGCGCGGCCACGCTCTTGTGGCGCGATTCCATTCATCCCGTGAATTCGCGGCGGCCAGCCGCCCGCGCTGCGCGCGGCGCCCCGTGCCCGCGCGACGGGCGTCAGGCCGGCTTCGTCGCCGCCCGCGGCCGGGTGCGCGCCTAGCGCGTCGGCGCCGCCTGCGGGAAGAACCGCGGCAGGAACGCCACGTTTGCCTCGAGCAACGCGTCGAGGAGCGGCACGGCGATCGGCCACTGCGCCACGAGCGGGTTCGTCATCAGCGCGCGCAGCGCGACGGATTCGTCGCCGGTCCGGGCGGCCTCGATCGTCAGCTGCTCATACGCCTTGACCTGCTGGACGAGGCCGCGCATCTCCGGAGCAAGCGCGGCCAGAGGCAGCGGGTGCGCGCCGTCGCGGTCGATTCGGGCCGGGATCTCGACGACCGCGTCGGCGGGCAGGTCCGGCAACGCGCCGTCGTTCCGGATGTCGACGACCTGGACGTCGCCGGTCCCGTCGTGGAGCGACGCGATGAGCTGTGCCGCAGCCTCGCTGTAGAACGCACCGCCGCGGCTCGCGAGGAGTTCCGGCTTCTCCGTGAGCGACGGATCCCGGTACATCTCGAGCAGGCGGGCCTCGATGTCCATCACCTCGCGCGCACGCGTGTTGCCGTCGCCCTGCGACGCGAAGACCTGGTCCGTCAGGTAGTAGTAATGGAGGTAGTAGGACGGAATCGCGCCGATCGTCCGGACGAGCTCGACCGGGAACCCGACCTCATTGGCGACCCACTCGGCCTCGCCGTCCAGCAGCTGCGGCAGCCGGTCCTCGCCGTCGACACGGACCGCCCGCTCCCAGCTGAGATGGTTGAGTCCGACGTGCTCGAGCTCGACGCGTTCGGGCTCGACGCCGAAGTGAGCAGCCAGCCGACGCTGCAGCCCGATCGCGACATTGCACAGCCCGATCGCGCGGTGCCCCTCGTCGAGCAGCGCCTGGGTCACGATCCCGACCGGATTCGTGAAGTCGACGAGCCACGCACCGGGCGCCGCGCGGCGCGCCGTCAGCTCGGCCAGATCCAGGACGATCGGCACGGTGCGAAGCGCCTTCGCGAACCCGCCGGCGCCCGTCGTCTCCTGCCCGATCGTGCCGAACTTGCGCGGCAGCGTCTCGTCGACGAGGCGTGTCGCCTGGCCACCGACGCGGAGCTGGACGAGGACGAAATCCGCGCCATCGATCGCGGCCTCGCGATCGCCCGTCAATACCAGGCGGCCAGCCCATCCGAGACGGTCCAGGATCCGCTGGGCGAGACCGCCCACGATCTCGAGGCGCGGGCCGTCGATGTCGAGCAGCACCAGCTCGTCGATCGGGAGCCGCTCCGTCCGGTGCGCGAAACCTTCGATGAGCTCCGGCGTGTAGGTGCTCGCTCCACCGACGACGGCGATCTTCAGACCCACCCGATGTGTCTCCACGCTGTGTGGCGACCGATCACGGGCGCCGATCTGCTTGACGGGGGAGCATTCAATTGCTTATAAGCATAGCAGCGCGGATTCCGGCGACAACCTTCGACACCCGTCCCGGCTCCCTCCGACTACCGGCGGTGAACGCGACAGTGGCTCGCTTCCGTCTCGAGCTCGGCCCCATTCCGCTGCACCATCAGGTCTATCTCGACGTGGGCGCGGCGATCGATGCCGCCGAGTTCCGGCCCGGCGACCGCCTCCCGCCGGAGCGTGAGCTGGCGGAGCGCTACGGCTGCAGCGTCATCACCGTACGTCGAGCGCTCACGGAGCTCGCCCGCGAGCAACGCATCGAGCGGACGCAGGGCCGGGGCACGTTCGTCCTCCATCCCCGGATCGACCGCGACCTGGTCGAGCCGCTCAGCTTCACGGAGGAGATGCAGCAACGCGGCCTCGACCCGGAGACGCGGCTCGTGGCGGCGCGCCCCGAATCCGCGGGCGAGGCCGTCGCCGCGGCGCTCGAGCTCGAGCTCGGATCGCCGATCCTCTATCTCGAGCGGCTCCGGGTCGCCGACGGCGAGCCGCTCCTCCTCGAGCAGGTCTACCTGCCGGCCGAGCGCTTCCCCGGGCTACTCGCCTCCGATCTCGAGCGCCGCTCGCTGTACGGCATTCTCACGGAGCGATACGGCGTCCACCTCGCCCGTGCCCGCGAGACGCTCGAGCCCGTCCTGCTCCACGCCCGCGAGGCTCGTCTGCTCGGGCGCCCACGGCGGTCGCCCGCGCTCCTGGTCGAAGGCATCGCCTACACCCACGAGGGCGCGCCGGTCGAGTTTGCCCATACCTACGTGCGCGGCGATCGGACGCGGTACTACGTGGAGCGCAACGTCGTCGTCCGACCCGGCCGCGACAGCGCTTCTACCGGGCGTCGCGTCGCGACGCCGCGACCCGTGCGACCGCAGCCTGCCCCGCTTCGATCGACGGGCTTCGCCCCGTCGGGCCGTGCCCAGGAGGAGGAGTCAAGCCTGAACACCGGATCCACCCCCCAATCGCGTGTCGCAACCCTGGAGGAGGAGTCGCGTGCATAGATCACTGGCCCGACTGGCGGTCCTGCTGGCCGTCACGTCGCTCGTTCTCGGCGCCTGCGGTGGAGCTGCCTCGCCCAGCCCGTCGGCGTCGGCCGCCGCCGTCGCTTCCGCTTCGCCGTCCGCGGCGTCGCAGGGGCCGAGCGTCCCGCCGACGGTGCCGCCCGGCGGACCCGTCCAGATCAAGTGGTTCTGCTGCCTCGGCGGCGGCGACGACCAGCTCAAGACCTTCGACAAGGTCATCAAGAGCTTCAACGCTTCGCACCCGAACATCAAGCTGGTCCTCGACCACGTCGCGTACAGCGGCGCCCGCGATGCGTTCGCGACCCGGCTCGCGTCCGGCAACCCGCCGGACATCGTCGGCCCGCTCGGCGTCGGCGGCGCGCACGCCTTCGAGGGCCAGTGGCTCGACCTCCAGCCGTACATCGAGAAGAACAAGATCGACACGAGCGGATTCGACCCCACCCTCCTGAACCTCTACAAGGAGGACGCGGGCACGCTCGGCATCCCGTTCGCCATCTACCCGTCGGAGCTCTACTACCAGCCCGACATGTTCGATGCGTCGGACCTCGAGTACCCGCCCGCGACGTACGGCGAGCAGTACAAGAAGGCCGACGGCTCCACGGTCGAATGGAACTACGACACGCTCCGCGATGTCGCGATGCAGCTCACGATCGACAAGGCCGGCAAGAACGCGACCGAATCGGGCTTCGACCCCAAGACGATGGTCCAGGCGGGCTTCGAGCCGCAGCGCGACGACCTCCGCACGATGGGCGCCGCCTACTTCGCCGCCGGAAAGTTCCTGTCGGACGACGGGAAGACGGTCCAGATCCCCGATGCCTGGGCGGCCGCGTGGAAGTGGATCTATGACGGAATGTGGAAGGACCACTTCATCCTGACCGGCCCGCAGTACAACAGCCAGGGGTTCAACGGCGGCGGCTACGCATTCAACTCCGGCAAGGTCGCGATGCAGGAGAACTTCCTCTGGAACGTCTGCTGCGTCACGGAAGCCGGCGGTAACTGGAACCTGGGCGCGCTGCCGTCGTACAACGGCAAGGCGACGGTGCCGATGAACGCGGACTCGTTCCGGATCACGAAGAACTCGAAGCACCCCGACGAGGCGTTCACGGCGCTCCAGTACCTCATCCTCGGCGAGGGCCACACGGATCTGCTCAACTCGATCTCCGGCTTCCCGGCGCTCAAGTCGGAGCAGGGCTCGTTCTTCCAGCAGCTCGAGCAGCAGAAGGACGACAAGGGCAAGCTCATCTACCCGGCGGGCATCAACTGGGATGTCGTCACGGCCGGGATCCCGAACGCCGATGTCGACCCCAACTCGGAGGCGTTCATGCCCAACTACAACAAGTCGCTCGACGTGCTCGGCAAGTACAACACCCGGTGGCAGTCGACCCCGGGCCTGAATATGGACACGGAGCTCGCGAACCTCAAGTCGGAGCTCCAGAAGGTCTGGAACGCTGCCGGGTAATCACTCGACCCTGAACCCTGCCGGCGCGCGCGTCGGCAGGGACTCATTTCCAGCGAGGCCGCGATGACCGCGATCCCGCTCGTTCGTCCGCGTCGGATGTCACGCCTCGCATGGCGCGAGACGCGCTGGGCGCTCGTGTTCATCTCACCATGGATCGTCGGGTTCCTCGCATTCACGCTCATCCCGATGATCGCGACCTTCGCGTTCACTCTGACGAACATCAACCTGAACCAGAAGCAGCCGCTGCGGTTCGTCGGGTTGGAGAATTACGCCCGCGTCCTCAACGACCAGCAGACGTGGGAATCGCTCACGGTCACGCTGAAGTTCGCCCTTCTCGCGCTGCCGGTCGCGGTCATCCTGCCGTTCCTCGTCGCGCTCCTCCTGAGCAGCCGCCATCTCCGGTTCGCCGGCGTGTTCCGGGTCCTGTTCTTCATGCCGTACGTCGTGCCGTTCGTCGCCGGCGTCCTGATCTGGCAGTCGATGATGAACGTCGACAGTGGCTGGATCTCCGTGGCGCTCAAGCTCGTCGGCGTGAGCGAGCCGCCGAACTGGCTCCAGGACCCGACGTGGATCTACCCCGGGCTCGTGCTGCTCGGCATCTGGGGCATCGGCGGCGGGGTCATCGTCTACCTCGCCGGGCTGCGCGGCATTCCGACCGAGCTCTACGATGCCGCGAAGATCGATGGCGCCGGGGCGTGGGCGACGCTCCGCAACGTGACGCTGCCGATGTTGTCACCGGTCATCTTTTACACGCTCGTGCTCGCCGTAGTCGACGTCCTCCAGTATTTCCTCGTGCCGCTCGTCCTGAATGCGGGGACCGGCGAGCCCGGGGGCTCGACGCTGTTCCTGAACCTGTACATCTACAAGAACTTCTTCGCCTACCAGGACATGTCGTACGGCGCCACGCTCGCCTGGATCCTGTTCGGGATCACGCTCGTCGTGACGCTGCTCGTCTTCCTGTCGGCGCGCCGCTGGGTCTACTACGCGGGGGAGCGGTAGATGTCCCTCGTCGACCAGACCGCGCCGCGGCCGGAGCTCGCCACAGCACAGCGCGGCCTGTTCGGCGCGCTCGGCCGGCGGTCGCGTGGACGAGCGCGGCCGCGGGATCGCCGCCGCTCGTTCGTCGTCACGTTCGCGGCGACGGTCCTCGTCGCGGCGTTCCTGTCCCCGCTCGTGCGGTCCGTGACCCTGTCCGTCAAGGACCCGCAGCAGGTCGCCGACGTCGACTCCCCGATCTACCCGGCCAGCCCGGCGCAGTTCGAGTACCGCGGCCGCTCGTTCCCGATCTACGTCGTGCCGATGCCGGACGGTTCGACGAAGCGGCTCGCGCTCGTCAAGAAGGGCCTGAAGCAGAGCCAGTTCGCGGACCCGTCCGACCCGGCGGCGCAGGCGGCGCCCCTGATCAAGTGGGAAGGCTCGTGGCGAACGCTGCAGCCGGCGTACGAGCTGCAGCCGCACTTCGAGAACTTCAGCAATGTCTGGAACGAGATCAACTACCCGCGGCTGCTCTTCAACACAATCGCCATCGCGGTCCTCGGCACGATCGGCACCGTCATCTCGTGCACGCTCGTGGCGTACGGCTTCGCGCGGTTCCGCTTCCCGGGGCGGAACCTGCTGTTCCTCCTCGTCATCGCCACGATCTTCCTGCCCGGTGCGGTGACGATCATCCCGACGTTCACGCTGTTCAACCAGATCGGCTGGGTGGGCACGTGGCTGCCGCTCATCGTCCCCGCGTTCTTCGCCAACGCGTACGACGTGTTCCTCGTCCGGCAGTACATGCTCACGATCCCGCGTGAGATGGACGAGGCGGCCGCTATCGACGGTGCGAGCCCGTTCCGCACGCTCATCTCCGTCATCGTCCCCCAGATGTGGCCGGTCATCGCGGCGGTCGCGATCTTCCACCTCGTCTACTCGTGGAACGACTTCTTCGGCCCGCTCATCTACCTGTCGAGTGCTCCAGAGCTCCAGACCGTCGCCCTCGGGCTGGCGCAGTTCAGCGGCGCGCGCGTCGCCCAGGACCCAGGGCTCATCCAGGCGGCGACCCTGATGACCCTCGTCATCCCGGTCCTGCTGTTCCTCGCGTTCCAGCGCTTCTTCGTCCGCGGCATCGTCATCACCGGGGTGGAGAAATAGCCGCGTTCCGGGTCGCCCTCACGTTCGACGCGGAGCATCCCGATCGTCCCACCTCGCCCGGCGTGACGGATCGCATCCTCGACGTGCTGGGCGAGAAGGAAATTCTTGCGACGTTCTTCGTCCAGGGCCGCTGGGTCGAGGCATATCCCGACGTGGCCGGCCGCATCGTGCCTGCGGGCCACCTCGTCGGCAACCACTCCCACTACCACGCCCGGATGCCGCTCCTCTCGGGAACGGGGTTCCGCTCTGACGTCCGAACCGCGGCGGCAATCATCGAGGAGCGTCTCGGCGTCGATCCGCGGCCATGGTTCCGCTGCCCGTTCGGCGCGGGTGCGGATCGGCCGCGGATCCACGAGCGGCTGGCCGCCCTCGGCTACCGCGACGTGGGCTGGGACGTCGACGCGCGGGACTGGTTCGTGCGGCAGCCGCGACGACTCGCCGGGTCGGTCCACCGCCGCGCGGTCGAGCACGGCGACGGCGCCGTCCTGCTGTTCCATGGCTGGCCTGCCGTCACGCCGGCGACGCTGCCGGAGCTCATCGATCGCCTCCGCGATGACGGCGCGGAGTTCGTCCGGATCGACGCGCTGCCGGACCTGCCAGTCTCGCCTCCGGAGCCCGCGCGGGTCGCGGCGGCCCTCGCAGCCGAGCCGTCGACCCCGACCCGCGCCGCCGGGTGAGAGCGGCCGTCCTCGCCGTCGACGGCGGCAACTCCAAGGCGGACGTCGCCCTCATCGACGGCACCGGCAACCTCCTCGCAGCCGTGCGGGGCCCGACCGTGTCGCACCAGGCCGTTGGCCTCGATCGCGGGATGGACCGGCTCGAGGAGCTCGCGGAAGCCATCGCCCGCGAGGCCGGGATCGACCCGAAGGAACGGCCGCTCGCGGATCTCGGTGTCTACACCGTCGCGGGCGCCGACTATCCGTCGGACGTGCGGCTGCTCCGCCACGCGCTCGGCCACCGCCGGCTTGCCGGGGCCGACGAGGTCATGAACGACAGCTTCGGCGCGCTGCGCGCGGGCTCGGACCGTGGCTGGGGCGTCGTCCTCATCTGCGGCCAGGGGATCAATGCTGCCGCGGTCGCGCCCGACGGACGGTCGGCCCGGTTTCCGGCCGTCGGCGACATCGCGGGCGACTGGGGCGGAGCGACGAGCATCGGAATGGAGGGTCTGCGCGCCGCCATCCGCGGACGCGACGGGCGTGGGGCGCGAACGTCGCTGGAGCGCCTCGTCCCGGCGCACTTCGGCCTCGCGCGGCCCGCCGCGGTGACGAAGGCGATGTACGACGGCCGCCTCCGTGAGCGCCGGGTCGGCGAGCTGTGTCCCGTCGTGTTCGCGGCCGCGACCGACGGCGATGCGGTCGCGCGCTCGATCGTCGATCGGCTTGCCGCCGAGCTCGTATCGATGGGGTCGGCCCTGATCCGGCGCCTGAGGCTCGGGCGGCTCGATCTCGACGTCGTCCTGGGCGGGGGCGTCTTCCGAACGACCGACGAGGAGTTCTTCGCAGCGATCGAGCGCGGCGTCCGCGACGTCGCTCCAGGATCGCGGCTCGTGAAGCTCTCGGCGCCGCCGGTCGTCGGCGCGGCGCTCATCGGGCTCGACCGGCTCAACGGCGCGACCGTCGATGCCGCGACCGCGGCGGGCGTTCGGACCGCGTTCGCGCGGTGGAAGCCGGAGCGCGACGTCGGTCATCCTGACGGTCCCGGCCGCTGACGGCCGCGCAGTCGACAACGGCTACCATTCCCGCGCCGTCGGCATGGCGCGACGGACGAAAGGGATGACATGGACCTGGGGCTCGACGGGCGGCGCATCCTCGTCGGCGGCGCGAGCCGCGGGCTGGGGGCGGCGATCGCGGAAGCGGCCGCTGCCGAAGGCGCCCGGATCGCGGCCGTCGCGCGGCCGTCGGACGAGCTGACGGCGACCGCGGACCGCATCGGTGGCATCGCCATTCCCGGCGACCTGGGCGCGCTCGACGCTCCGGCGGAGGTCGCGCACCGCGCGATCGAAGCCCTCGGCGGGCTCGACGGTCTCGTCGTCAACTCCGGCGGGCCGCCGGCCGGGACATTCGCACAGCTCGACGACGCGACGTGGGCGAAGGCGATCGACGGGACGCTCCTCGCCGCGATCCGGCTCATCCGCGCCTGTCTGCCGGCGCTCCGGGATGGAGTCGATCCGGCGATCGTCATCGTGCTGTCCTCGTCGGTCCGCGAGCCGATCCCGGGGCTC
>DATFPL010000110.1:0-9930 GCA_035264845.1 Candidatus Limnocylindrales bacterium
GCGCCGGTCTCCTCGTAGAACGAGCCGCGGTTCTCGACCCCGATCGACTCGGCGACCGTGATCTGCACGTGGTCGATGTGGCGCCGGTTCCAGATCGGCTCGAAGATGCCGTTGGCGAAGCGGAAGACGAGGAGGTTCCGAACCGTCTCCTTGCCGAGGTAGTGGTCGATCCGGTAGACCTGCGACTCGCGGAAGACGCGGGCGACCTCGCGGTTGAGCCGATGGGCGGAGTCGAGGTCGTGGCCGAACGGCTTCTCGATGACGATCCGTCGCCAGCCGCCGCCGTGGACCTCGTGGTCGAGCCCGACGCGTCCCAGCTGGGCGACGATCTCCGAGAACGCGGATGGCTGGGTCGCCAGGTAGTACAGCCGGTTGCCGCGTGTCCCGCGCTCCTTGTCGAGGTCGTCGAGCCGCCGCGACAGGTCGTCGAACCCGTCGGGCTGGTCGAAGTCGAGACGCTGATAGCAGATGCGCTCGCTGAATGCCTTCCACGCCGCCTCGTCGAGTGGCTGAACCCGGGCGTACTTGTCGAGCGAGGCGCGGACGTCGTTGCGAAACGACGCCTCGTCGTACGGCCGGCGGCCGATCGCGAGCAGGACGAACTCGTGTGGCAGGAGGTTCGTCCGCCAGAGCTGGTAGAGCGCGGGGATGACCTTCCGATGGGCGAGGTCGCCGGTCGCACCGAACAGCGTCAGGACGGCCGGGTCGGGGACACGCTCGAGTCGCAGCCCCTCGCGAAGCGGGTTGTCGAGCGTGCGCGGCCCAGTGCGGCGGCGCCCTTCGCGGAACAGCCGCAGCCCCCGCATCGTGCGCGGCACCTCGCGCGGCCGCGGCGCGGGATGGGTGATCGTGTCCGGCTGCGTCTCCGGCGCGGCGCGCCCGGTGTCGGGGTCCGCTGGACGGGAGGCGGGCTTCGCCGGTGTCGACCGTGCCAAGACCCTATTCCGTCTTCACAGCGTGAACCTCGGGCCGATGGCGTCGCGGAGCTCCGCCTCGGACCTCGGTGCACGAGCAACGGTTTGGCGTTGAGGGTGCCACTTCTATTCGGTCTTCACGGCGTGACCGCCGAACTCGTTGCGGAGTGCCGCGAGCACCTTCGCGCCGTACGAGTCGTCCTGGCGGGAGCGGAATCGGGTCTGCAGCGACAGCGTGATGATCGGTGCGGGGACGTCCTTGTCGATCGCCTCCTGGACGGTCCAACGGCCCTCGCCGGAATCGGCGACCCAGCCCTTCAGGTGGGTCAGGTCCTGGTCGTTGGCGAACGCGCGCTCGGCGAGCTCGAGCAGCCAGGACCGGACGACCGAGCCATGGTTCCAGAGCTTCGAGATGCCCTCGAGGTCGAGCTCGTAGTCGCTCGCGTGCATGATCTCGAAGCCTTCGGCGTACGCCTGCATGAGGCCGTACTCGATGCCGTTGTGGACCATCTTGACGTAGTGCCCGGCGCCCGGACCCCCCACGTGCATGTAGCCGTCCTGCGGTGCCAGCGACAGGAACACGGGCTCGAGCCGCTTCACCGGCTCGGGCTCACCGCCGACCATCAGGCAGAAGCCGTTGGCGAGCCCCCAGATCCCGCCCGATACGCCCGCGTCGACGTAGTTGATGCCCTTTTCCTTGAGGACGGGGTGGCGCCGGCGGTCGTCGTGGAAGTTCGTGTTGCCTCCGTCGACGATCGTGTCTCCGGGCTCGAGGTGTGCGAGCAGCTCGTCGATCTGGGCCTCGGTCGCGTCGCCGGCCGGGACCATGATCCAGACGGCCCGCGGCTTCTCGAGCTTCGACACCAGCTCCTCGATCGAGAACGCGCCCGTCGCGCCTTCGCCGGCGATCTCTTTCGTCTTCTCCGCGGTCCGGTTGTAGGCGACGACCTCGTGCCCGTCGCGGAGCAGCCGGCGGACCATGTTGGCGCCCATCCGGCCAAGGCCGATGAACCCGATGCGCATGACGGTCAGGCCTCCGATGTGCTTCGGGCGAGGGCGGCCGAAAGGGCACGCTCGAGCGCCGCCAGCCCCGCGTCCGGATCGCGGCCGAGATGGACGCGCGCGATCGGCAGGTCGTGCGACTCGATCGATCCGAAGTCGCCGGCCGCCTGCGCGTCGATCAGCTGCCCGAACGTGTACGGCCAGCCCGGGATCGGCAGGTCGTCGGGGTGGTCGGACGTGAGCTGGAGGAACCAGCCGGTCGGCGGGCCGCCCTTGTGGAGCTGTCCCGTCGAGTGGAGGAAGCGCGGCCCGTAGCCGGCCGTCGTCGCGCGGCCGGTCCCGTCGCGGAGGAGGGTCCTGATTCGCGCGATCGCCTCGTCCCGCGCGGGCGTCGGCGCGATGAACGCCTGGATTCCGAGGTAGGCATTCGGGCGTCGTCGCGCCAGATGCCGGGCCAGCTCGCCGACGAGCGAACCGTCGCCGTTCGTGAGTCGCAGCGGCGCGTCGGGAATGAGCGTGACGCCGTCCTCGGCGGCGAGGACGGGCACATCCGCCGACGACGCGTCGCCCGACCCGTCGCCCGCGCCCTCGTGCTGGGCGAGCAGCTGGCGCGTCCGTTCCTTCGCCTCCTCGACGTTCGGCTGGTCGAACGGGTCGATGCCCAGGACGGCACCCGCGACCGCTGTCGCGACCTCCCAGCGGATGAACTCGCCGGCAAGATCGACAGGGTCGCGAAGCACCGTCTCGACCACGGGATGGCCGGCGGCGCGGAGCGCGTCGACGAGCGCGTCGAGCTGCGGCGACGACGATCCGGCGAGTCGCAGTCGCGCGAAGAACCGGTCGCCACCGTACGACTGCGGCGCTCCGACCGGCTCGAGATCCACGGGTACGATCCCAACTCCGTGCTTGCCCGTGCTCTCGGCGAGGAGCTGCTCGGCCCACGCACCGAACGCCGAGATCCCGGGATCGGTCAGGAACGTGAGCTTGTCGCGTCCCGCGCGTGCGGCGCTGCCGATGGCGAGGCCCAGGCTCAGGCCGGGGTTCGACTCGGCGCGAGGGTCGCGGCAACGCCCAAGCATCGATGCCGCGTTCGTGAGCAGCGCGTCGAGGTCGAGCCCGATCAGCGCGGCGGGCACGAGCCCGACGTACGTCAGGGCGGAGTAGCGGCCGCCGATGTCCGGCGGGTTGAGGAACACCTCGCGGAGCTCGTCATGGTGGGGGATCGCCGTGACGCTCTTGCCCGGGTCCGTGATCGCGGCCATCAGGCTCGCCGGTGACTGGTCCGCGTCGTGCGATTCGAGCGCCGCGTCGATCCGTGCCCAGGCCTCCGCCTGGAAGGCGAGCGGCTCCGTCGTCGTGCCGGACTTCGAGGCGACGATGAAGAGCGTGGCGAGCGGATCGAGGCCGTCGAGGACACGCCGGACGTTGTCCGGGTCGGTCGAGTCGAGGATTCGCACATCGAGCCAGCCATCGGCCACGCCGAACGTTCGCACCAGCACGTCCGGGGCAAGGCTGCTGCCGCCCATGCCCATCACGACCGCGGCCGTGAAGCCCGCCTCGCGCGCCCCTGCGGCAAACCCTTCGAGCGCCTCGATCTGGCGCCCGAAATGCTCGGGCGCGTCGAGCCACCCGAGCCGCTCCGCGATCGCCGCCTGCACCCGCTCGTCGGTCGACCAGACCGTCGTGTCGCGGTCGAACAGCCGCTCCGCCCAGCGCTCGTCCCGTGCCCGCCTCACCGCCTCGTCGTAGGCGCCGGCGACGGCGTCGGGGAGGTGGAGCGAGAAGTCGAGCGTCGTCGGGGCCTGGTCAGGCATCGGTGTCTCCGCATGGTAGTGCGTCGGCCGGGGCCCGACGCGCGTGACGACTTCGAGCGTGCGACCTCGCGGGTCGCGAGTGTGCTTGCCGGGGCGGCGCCGACCTTTCGTCCGCGCTGCGATGGCGTGCGACGCCGGTCAGCCGGTTTCGGACGCCTCGATCGCGAGCACCTTGTCGAGACGACGGCGATGGCGGGGCTCGCCGCTGAACGTGGCCGCGAAAAACGCGTTCGAGCATTCGAGCGCGAGCTCCGACCCGATGACACGCGACCCGAGGACGAGGACGTTCATGTCGTCGTGCTCGACGCCCTGGTGGGCGGAGTACGTGTCGTGGCAGATCGCCGCCCGGACGCCACGGATCTTGCAGGCGGCGATGGCGGCGCCGACGCCCGAGCCGCAGATGAGAATCCCGCGCTCCGCCGCGCCGGCTCGAACCGCCTCACCGAGCCGCTGCGCGAAATCCGGGTAGTCGTCGTTCGGATCGGAGCCGTCGCCACCGAGATCGATCAACTCGTGACCGGCGATCTTGCCGAGCCGCGCGATCAGCTCGTCCTTCAGCCCCGCGCCGGCGTGATCGGCCGCGAACGCGATCCGCACGGCTCAGTCGTGCCCGGGGTCCGAGCCGGACGAGCGACCCGTGCCGCTGTCGTCGTCGTGGAGCGTCGGGTGCTCGCCGGCAGTCCCGCGCGTCCGCCCGACGGCCGGAAGATGCCCAGGCTCGAGCGTCGGTATGGGACCGTGAAGGCCCTTCTCGACGACCTGCCGCGCGACGTCGACGACGCGATCGGTCGTGAACCCGAAGTGCTCGAAGATCGTGGCCGCCGGTGCGGACGCGCCGAAGTGGTCGAGGCCGATGATCGCGCCCTCGTCGCCGACCCAGCGGTCCCAGCCGAGCGATACGCCGACCTCGATCGACACGCGCTTGCGGACGTCTGGCGGCAGGACGGACTCGCGGTAGGCCTGATCCTGCGCCTCGAACAGCTCCCAGCAGGGGAGGCTCACGACGCGGGTCGGGATGCCGGCTTCCTCGAGCTTCGGTGCCGCCAAGGCTGCGAGCTGCAGCTCCGAGCCCGTCGCGATGAGGATGAGGCGCGGCTTGCCGTCCCTCGCCTCGCGGAGCACGTAGCCGCCGCGGGCGACCCCGTCCCGTGCCTTGTCCGCGGTGCCCTCGAGCGTCGGCAGCTTCTGGCGCGTCAGCGACAGTGCGACGGGACCCGAGGGCGAATCGGTGTTGCGGCGGACGGCGACCGCCCACGCCGCGGACGTCTCGTTCGGGTCGCCCGGCCGAACGAACCAGAGGTTCGGGATCGCGCGCAGCGCGGCGTAGTGCTCGACCGGCTGATGCGTGGGCCCGTCCTCGCCGAGCCCCACGGAATCGTGCGTCCAGACGTAGATCACGTCGAGCCCGGACAGCGCCGCGAGCCGGACCGAGCCGCGCATATAGTCGCTGAACGTCAGGAACGTCGCGGCGTACGGGATGAACCCGCCGTGGTACGCGATGCCGTTGGCAATCCCGCCCATGCCGTGCTCGCGGACGCCGAAGCGGAGATTGCGGCCGTTTTCCTGCGGCCCGAACATGCCCGCGTCCTTGATGTCGGTGAGATTCGATTCCGACAGGTCCGCCGCGCCGCCGAACAGCTCCGGCACCGGACCGGCGAGCGCCTGAATCGCCGCCTGGCTCGCCTGCCGCGTCGCCAGCTCCTCGCCCACGTTGTACGTCTTCAGCGCGCCGTCCCAGCCGTCCCGCAGCTCGCCCGCGAGCCGTCGCCGCAGCTCCGCGGCGCGGTCGCCGTTGGCGGCTGAATAGCGATCCATCCGCGCGTTCCACTCGGCGACGAGGTCGCGGCCGCGATCGACGGCCTCCCCGAAGAGCCGCCGCGCCTCATCCGGGACGAAGAACGTCTCGTCCGGATCCCAGCCGTACGCCTCCTTCGTGAGGCGGACCTCATCGTCGCCGAGGGGCTGGCCGTGCGCCTTCTGGGAATCGTGGCGGTTCGGGCTGCCGTAGCCGATGTGCGTCTTGACGGCAATCAGGCTCGGCCGGTCGTCGTTCCGTGCCCCCTCGATCGCGCGCTCGATCGCCTCGATGTCGTTGCCGTCCTCGACGCGCTGGGTGTGCCAGTGGTACGCGTCGAATCGCTCGAGGACGTCCTCGCTCCACGCCCACGACGTGGGGCCGTCGAGCTGGATGCCGTTGTCGTCGTAGAGGAACACGAGCTTGCGGAGCTTGAGGTGGCCGGCCAGCGACGCGGCCTCCGACGCGATGCCTTCCTGGAGGTCGCCGTCGGAGCAGATCCCGTACGTCCAGTGGTCGACGACGGTGTGGCCGTCGACGTTGAACTCGCTCGCGAGCCGGCGTTCGGCGATCGCCATCCCGATCGCATTCGCAAACCCCTGGCCGAGTGGTCCCGTCGTCGCCTCGACGCCCGGCGTGAGGCGCCACTCGGGGTGCCCCGGCGTCTTCGAGCCCCACTGTCGGAACGACTTCAGGTCGTCGAGCGAGACGTCGTAGCCGGTCAGGTGGAGGAGCGAATAAAGGAGCATCGAGGCGTGCCCGGCCGAGAGCACGAAGCGGTCGCGATCCGGCCAGCCGGGATCCTGTGGGGCGTGGCGGAGGAACCGCGTCCACAACACGTACGCCATGGGTGCCGCGCCCATCGGCGCGCCGGGGTGCCCGGAGTTCGCCTTCTGGACGCCGTCGATCGACAGCGTCCTGATGGTGTCGATCGCGAGCTGGTCGAGCCCTTTCTCGGCGATGGTCATGGCGCGGGACTCCGATCACGGGCGCGGGGAAAGTGGCCGCATTGTACGACCGGGGTCGCGCCGTTCCCCTCGCCCGCGGAACGCCGGTGTTACAGGTCGCTATCCTCGGCGGCGTGCCTCGACGCGTCCCTTCGCTCCCGCGCCGCGCGTCGACCGCGCCGCGCGTCGTCGTCCTCGGCGATCTCATGCTCGACGTTGTTTTCGCTCCGGAGCGCCCGCTCGAGATCGGAACGGACGTGGCCGGGCGCGTGTCGCTGCGCCAGGGAGGGTCGGCGGCGACGACGGCGCGCTGGCTCGCGCGGCTCGGTGCGAGGGCGACGCTCGTCACCGCCGTCGGGCGCGATGCCGCGGGACGCGCGCTCGTGGAAGCGGTCCGCGCCGACAAGGTGATCGTCCGAGTCGTGCGCGTCACCGGAGCGCGGACGGGTCGCATCGGTGTGGTCATCGGCGCCGCCGGTGGTGGGCTTGCGGAGCGGTCGTTCGTCGCCGATCGGTCCGCGGCGGATGAGCTGCGGGCGACGGACCTCCAGCCCGAGTGGTTCGCGGGCGTCGAGTTGCTCCATTTGCCCGCGTACTCGCTCGTCCGCGAGCCGCTCGGCACGGCTGCGCGCCGCGCGGTGCAGCTGACGCGGGAGGCCGGCGGGGTCGTCAGCCTCGATCTCGCGTCCGTCGGGCCGCTGCTCGAAGGTGGACGGCGCGCGGCACTGGCCCACGTGCGCGACACCGCGCCGGACCTGCTGCTTGGGACAAATGCCGAATCGGACGCGCTGCTTGGGCGCTCCGGCGGCGACGGACTGCTCGAGCTCGCGCCGATCGCAGTCCTGAAACGCGGCGCCAAGGGAGCCACGGTGTTCGCGCGCGAGGGCGACGAGACACTCCGGTTCGAGGTCGCGACCGAACGACTGCTTGCAACCGATACGACCGGCGCCGGCGACGCGTTCGACGCCGGCTTCATCGTCGACTGGCTCGGGTCGCGGGCGGCGCGGCGCTCCGCCGCCGCAAGCCTGCGGCGAGCGGCGGTGGCGGGGCATCGCGCGGCCGCGCGCCAGCTCGTCGCGGATCGGCCGGAGATCGCGCTCGCCTAGCCGCGCGCCGCCGCGAGCTCAGTGCGCCCGCGGAGTCAGCGCGCGATGTGCCGGTCGAACCAGTCGAGCATCCGCGTCATCCGGTCGATCCGCCGGTCCGGTCGCCCCGTGACCGCGAACGTGTGGAACTCCTCGGGATAGAGGACGTACTCGACCTCGCGACGCAGCACGCGAAGGGCGACGAAGAGCTGCTCGTTGTCCGTCGCCGGACAGCGCCGGTCCGCCTCGCCCTGGAACATCAGCAGCGGCGTCCGGATGTCGGCGACGTGGGCCAGTGGCGACTGCCGCCACAGCCGCCGCATCCCTTCCTCGGACAGCGGGTCGCCGAGGAGCGACGACCGGTTGTTCTCGACGGCGGTGTCCGAGTTGGCCCACGCGCTGACCTGGTTCGCGACGCCGTTCTCCGACACGGCGGCACGGAATCGATGGCTCGTGCCGATGAGCCAGTGGACCATGAAGCCGCCATACGACAGCCCCAGGACGCCGAGCCGGTGCGGGTCGGCGAGACCAAGCGCGATGACGTGATCGAGCGCCGAATGGACGTCCGCGGCGTCCACGCCGCCCCAGTCGCCCAGCTGCGGTCGAATCCAGTCGCGGCCGTACGTCGCCGATCCACGAATGTTCGGCAGGACGACGCGATAGCCGCGCGCGACGAGCAGATGTGCCTCGATCGCAGGCGCCGGAGCCCATGCGCCGAGGGGGCCGCCGTGGACGTCGACGATCGTCGGAAGCGCCGCGTCGCCGGCGCCCGGCGGCGACGCGATCCACGTCTCGATCGTCCCCTGCCGGCCGGGTGCCTCCACGGCCCGCATCTCCGGGACGATGACGCGGCGCTGCCACGCGGATCCGACCGTCGTGCGCGCGCGCGGCTCTGGCGCGGTCGCTCCGTCGTCCACCGCGCTCAGGAGCTCCATCGCCCGGCTGCCCTGCGTCCCTATGAACGTCGCGACGAGCCGACCATCGGGCGCGGCGACGGCGAGCGAGCGACACGTGATGTCGCCGCGTGCCATTGCGCGCGGCGCCGCCGCAGGGCGTCCGCTCTCGGCGTCGACCGGAAACAGCCACGGATGGGATCGCCCGCGGTCGGAGACGGTCGCGACGATCGCCTCGGGCGTCACCCAGTGCGGCCCAAAGCGCGCCGCCGTCATCCAGCCTTCGAGATCCGTGTCGACCCAGTCGCCGACCGGCCGGTCCATCTGCGGCGCGAGCGCGACAGGCGGGCGCGATCCGTCGGCGGGCCCGACGAACAGACCCGGGCTCACGTCGTCGAGCGGGCGCGCTTCGTCGATGCCGACCGCGGCGATGTGGCGTCCATCCGGCGACCACGCGGGCGCGTTGGCCCAGCCCGCGAGTGCGAGGACCTCGGTCGGCTCGGACGGCGCGGTGCCATTTGCACCGATGGACCAGATGGTCGTCCGGGGCGTGAGGTCGGCGTCGGCGCCGCGGTCGGCGCTGAACGCGATTGCCTGGCCGTCGGGCCGCCAGGCGATCCCCTCGACGCGATGGTCGCCGTCGGTCAGCTGGACGGGACGGGCGCGTCGACCGGCCGCCACGACGAACAGGTGCTCCCAGCGGTCGACGTGCCCGGTGTCGTCGTAGCGCCAGTCGATGCGCCGGATCACGCGCGCGAGCGGCTCGCCATTCTTCGCGCGCCTCCCGACGATGAAGCGTGGCGCGTCGACCTCGGCCGTGAACGCCAGGCGGTCGCCGGTCGGAGACCACTCGTGCTCGGCGACGCCCGTGCGGCCGCCGCCCGCGTCCGCGGGTCGCCTGCGCCCCGAGACGTCGGCAACCATCAGCCGCCCGGGCCGGCCGAGGCGCAGGACGTCGCGGCGAAGGAAGGCGACCCGCCGCCCGTCGGGGGAGACTCGCGGTCGCGTATCGCGCACGGCCCCGCTCGTCAGCTGCCGCGGCGCGGTCGGGCCGCCACGCTCGTCGTCGAGCGCCACGACCCACAGGTGCGACGCGTAGCCGTTGCGGTAAACGAATCGGCGGACGACGACGGCGAAGGATGCGTCCGGCGCGAGATCGTGCTCCTCGAGGACGACCTGCCGGCGGATGTCGTCCGGGACCATGGGGCGCGGTGGCATCGCGCGAGCGTAGCGATCGAGCCCCCGCCGGACACGGCCGTCGCGCGGCGTACGATCCGGCGATGCCTTCGCCGTCGCAGCTCGACCGGACGATTGCCGGCCGCCTCTCCATCGCCCCCGAGGTCGCCGACGCGCTCGCCACCGGACGTCCGGTCGTCGCGCTCGAGTCGACGCTCATCAGCCACGGGCTGCCCTATCCCGCCAACGTCGATGTCGCGCGCGCATCCGAGCGCGCCGTTCGCGACACAAGCGCCGTCCCCGC
>DATFPL010000111.1:0-7824 GCA_035264845.1 Candidatus Limnocylindrales bacterium
CTACGACGGCACCGTGACGTACTACGTCGCGGATCCCGGTGACCCGCTCATTCGAGCCTGGCAGGGCGTGTTCCCGGGCCTGTTCAAGCCGCTGTCCGCGATGCCCGCGGACCTCGCCGCGCACATCCGCGTTCCCGAGGAAGGCTTCAACGTCCAGACGCGGATGTACGGTCGCTATCACGTCACGAACCCGCTGACGTTCTTCCAGAACGACGACCTGTGGACGGTGCCGGCGTCGAAGCCGACGGAGCAGACGCTGCCGTCGGAGGCCTACTACGTCGTGATGCGGATGCCCGGCGAGTCGGAGGCGGAGTTCCTGCTCCTCCAGCCGATGGTCCCCACGAACCGCCCGAACATGATCGCGTGGGTCGCGGCGCGGAACGACGGCCCCAGCTACGGGAGCGTCCGCTCGTACCGCTTCCCGAGCGATACGACCGTCTTCGGCCCCGCGCAGATCGAGGCGCGGATCGACCAGGACCCGCTCATCAGCGCGCAGACCACGCTGTGGAATCAATCCGGGAGCCGGGTGATCCGGGGCAACCTCATCGTCGTCCCGGTCGGCGATTCGCTGCTCTACCTGCAGCCCGTGTACCTGCAGTCGACCGCGAGCTCGTTCCCGGAGTTCCAGCGGATCATCGTTGCGTCGTCGACGAAGGTCGTCTGGGCACCCACCCTGTCCGAATCGCTGCGGCTGCTGCTCCAGGCGCAGGGCACGCCCGGCCCCGCCCCAACGCCCACGCCATCGCCGACGCCCGGCGGCTCGCCACGGCCGTCACCAACGCCAGGCGCGTCGACGACGCCGGCGCCGAGCGGCGCGCCCGGTCTCCCGTCCGACGTTCCCGGCCTGATCGAGTACGCCAACACCCACTTCGACCTCGCGCAGCAGGCATTGCGCGACGGCGACTTCGCGCGGTACGGGCGCGAGATCGGGCTCGTCCAGGAGGCGCTCCAGCGACTCGAGGCGGTCGCGGGCTCAAGCCCCGCGCCGTAGAGCGTGGTGGGTTGGGCGCTCCGCGCCCGGCCAGAAGTCGTTGGATTTCAAAGTTTGAAGTCAAAGTAGTCCGCGGGGGCCGACGGGTGTCCGAGCCGCTGGGCGGCCCTGGTCGATCCGCTCCATGAGGGCCGCGGAGTCGGGCAACCGGCGCCGCATCCGGGGGAGTACGCTAACTCGGAGCAGCATCTCGCGGCGCGTGAGAGGGCCGAGCATGCGAACACGTGGCTTCGTGCCGCCGCGACGTGAGTAACCACGTCGCTCGCATTGGTCGCCGGAGGCCGGTGACCCGCCGCCGTACAGGCCTCGCCCTGCTGTCGCTGCTGGTCGTCCTGTCGGCGGCGGCCACGTTGAGCCTGCTCAGTCGGAATCAGCAGCCTCGAGGACCGGCCGCGGCGAACGGGGCGGTCAAAGAGTCGGACCACGTGACGCCGTCCACGCCGTCCGCATCAGAGCCGCGGTCGGCACCGTCCCACGGCTCGACGAGCTCGCCGTCCGCGTCGTCGCCGCCGATCGAGCAGGACGACGTACGTGCGGACTGCATTGGAAGTCCGAGTCGGGCGGACGCGCTCCTGGCGAACCACTACACGATCGGACGGCATCCCCAGGTCACGCTTCCGGAGAATCCGCGCTGGAACGAGAACCCCCTGAGGAGCCGTAACTGGGAGTTCAGCTACCACACACTTCGGTTCGTGCTCGGCCTGCTGACGGCGGGTCAGCGAAGTGGCGACGGGAAGTATTTCGACCGCGCGACGTTTCTGCTCCAGGACTGGATTCGGGACAACCCTCCCGGTCGCGGACGTTCGGTGTTCTCCTGGAACGATCACTCGACGGCGTGGCGGGCGGAGGTCCTCGTCTGCGCCGCGGAGGTGCTCCCACATTCCGCGTGGCTGGACAATGCCCTCGCCGTCCACGGTGCGAAGCTCGCGACGCCATCGTTCTATCGTCGCGAGGGCAACCACGCGCTGAACCAGAACGTCGCGTTGCTCGACATCGGCTGTCGGCTCGGCAGGCCCGAGTGGATGGACCTCGCGCGCCGTCGCCTCGCAACGCTCGTGGTCAAGAGCATCGATCCGCAGGGCGTTACCAACGAGCAGTCGGTCTTCTATCAGCGGTACAACTGGCGGCACTATTCGCGCGCCGTCCGCCGCCTCCAGGACTGCGGTGTCGCGCCGCCGCCGCAACTCGCCCGGGTCGGCGGGATGCCTGATTTCCTTGCCAACGCGACGCTGCCCAATGGCGAGTACGCGATGCTCGGGGACACAGGGCGCGCCGCGGCGGTCTCGATTCCCGGGACAACGGCAGAATTCGCTGCGACGGGCGGCCGAACAGGGAAACGCCCCGCCACGGTGTTCGCCAACTACAAAGCGGGGTTCATCTTCGGCCGGAGCGGCTGGGGCGACGACCGGGCGTTCGGCGACGAGTCCGCCTGGTCGGTGCGATACGGGGAGGGGCTCCGCTGGCACGGCCACGCCGACGGCGGGTCGGTCACCCTCTATGCGGCGGGAGCGCGGCTCCTCGAGGACCCCGGGATTTTCACTCTGAATGTCGACGCCTGGCGGCAGTTCGCGATCGGACGCAGTGCGCACAACGTCGTCACCGTCGACAACGCTGTGTTCAACGCGTCGCGGCCGACGGCGCTCCTCCGGGCATCAACGGGCGCGACGCGCGACGAGGTCGTGGTCCGGTCGCGGGGATACGCGGGCGTGGACGCGACGCGTCGGATCGTCTACTCGCGGGCGCTTGGTTATCTCGTGGTGGAGGATCGCCTCAGCTCCGCCACGCCCATCGTCGCAAGACAGCTATGGCACCTCTCGGAGTCCGCAAGGCCGACGATCGACGGCACGTCCGTTGGCTCGGCGGCCGCGTCGCCCCATGCGCGCATCATTCAACTCGCCGGGACCCAGAAGCCGGTCATCGTGAAGGGCCGGACGAGACCGGTCCAGGGATGGATCTCCTTGTATACCGACCACCGGACTCCCGCCCCGACGATCGAAATCCCGGCCGCCGGGCGAATCATTCGGTACATCACCCTGGTGGCGCCGGTGACGACGACCGACGCGCACGTCGTCGTCAGCGATGTTCGCGTGACCGCCGCGGGCTTCTCGTTCCGCGTTGCGATCGACGGCCATGCGGAGCTGGTGACCGCAACGGGGACGGCGGCCACGATTGCACCGGTGCGCTGAGGGCGCGGGTCAATCGCTCGGCGGCCAGACTGGCGCTCGAGGCTCGAGCGGCTCGAATTGGTCCCAGTCGGTTCGGATCGGCGAGAAGACGTCGATGACCACTGCGCCCTCGGGGCCTGCCTGCACGACGTGTGGGCGGTCCGCGAGGATCCGCCACGTGCCGCCCGGCGCGAGGTCGCGGGTCTCGCCGTCCAGGGTGAACGTGACGCTGCCCTGGATGACCATGCCGAGCTGCTCGTTCGGATGACGGTGCTCGGGGACAACCGCGTTCGGCGCGAGCTCCACGATCGCCAGCGTCAGCTTGTCGCCCTGGACCCGTCGGGCGCGCACCGCGTCGCCCCACACGTCGAACGGCGCGATCGATTCGAGATCGACGAGATTGGCCATCGGTTCCTCCTGTGGATGCGGGCGTCAGCATGCGGCACTGAAACGCCCGGCGGCTGAAATGCCGGCGCAATCCTTCGGCCGGCGCACCTGCCGCTCCGTTACCCGCCGCGCGCGAGGCTGGATACCTCCCGTCGGCGAGCCGCGAACTCGCCGCCCGCCACACCTCATTCAGGAGGAATCTCATGGCCGAAGCAAAGATGGGCGAAGAGTTCATCAAGCACGAGCTGGACGAGGCGATCGCGATCCAGCAGTGCATCGTCGACGCCGAACAGCAGCTCTCCGAGTCGCATCCGGAGCCCGAGGCGAAGCAGGCGATGAAGACCTGCCTGCGCGAGGACGAGAAGTTCCTCAAGGAGCTCCAGAAGCTCGGCAAGCCGCTCGGCGCGACGGGTGAGGTCGAAGAGGTCGCGGGCGGCCTGAAGCAGCTGATGGAGCAGACGCTTCAGTCGGCCGGTGAGGCCGAGAGTGAGGCGTACGAGGCTCACGCCGTCCTGCTGAATCTCAAGCGCAAGCAGCAGGATTCGGCCTCCGCGATGATCAGGATGGCGCGCGAGATGAAGAACACCGAGATGCGCGATGCCGCGCAGGAGTTCGAGAAGAGCCAGAAGGAGAGCGCGCAGGAGCTGTCTGCACAGCTCGCGAACCTCGCGGTCAAGATCGCCACGAACCAGGTCGGCGGCGGCGCGCGCGCCTGACCCAGCTCTCACGCTGCACACCGGGTGTGCAACCCAGCGGACGGCGGGCGGCGGCGAGCCCAAATTTCGGCCGCCCGTCCGCCGTTCTGCACACCGCGCGAACAACGGCTCCGGGATGCACGCCGGGCGTGCGGGAACGCGAACGACGTGGCCCGTCGGTGACCGCTCGTTCGCCCGGTTGCACACCGCGTGAGCACCGAGCCCCAGGAGCCGCGGATGACTGAACCCCGTCACGACCCCGAGACGCCGCCGCGGACGGATCTCGACACGCAGATGCCGAACGACGGCTACGGGATCGTCCCGAACGCCACCGACGAGGAGCTCCGCGACGGCGTCCACGACGCCGAAGCCGAAGCGGGCTTGCCGGAGGGGTGACGCCGGCGACTGACGCGGCGCCGCGCCTTCCGCGGCGCGGCCGCCTCCGTGGCGCCCCGCACACCGGGTCCCAGTACTGACGTCCTCGTTCCCGAGCGGAGCGGCGCCGGCTAGGATCGGCGCCGCCGGTTCACGAATCCGCCGGCGACCGAGAGGGGTTCACCGTGCGACAGGTGTTGTGGGCGGCGGATGCGGCGGGTCGGGCGCTCGTCGGGACGACCGTGCTCGTCGTCGGCGGCGCGCTTGCGTTGTCGGTCGCCGCGCGCGTCTTCGCCGGGTAGCGACCGCGGCGCCGCGCCCCGCAGCTAGGCCAACTCCACACCGGCCCGCCGGGCATCCGAGGCGAGCGACTCGAGCGCGTCGTCCGATCGGGCCGACTCCCGCAGCAGCGTCATGACCCGGCTGACGCCCACCTTCTCGTACTGCGCCAGCTGGTCGACCCGCGCCTTGCCGGGCTTCGCCAGCAGCTCCGGCCAGATGTGGACGGAGACCGGCAGCGTTGCCGGATCCCGCCCGATCTCCTCGCATCGGCTGTAGATCGTGGGCAGCGCCTCGACGACGTCCGACGGCGTCGTCCCGTCGAGGTTGAGCTCGTCGGCGTGCTTCGCGGCGAGCCGCCACGTCACGTTCGGACCGTTGCCGCCGACCATGATCGGGACGCGCGGCTGCTGAACGGGCTTCGGGACGTTGATCGCGTCCTTCACGGTGGCGTATCGGCCCTCGAACGTGGCGTGGTCGTCCTTGTCGCCGCCGAGCATCCGGGTGATGACCTCGAGGTGGTCGCCGAGCGCCGCCAGCCGCTCCTTCGTCTCGGGGAAGCCGTAGCCGTAGGCGACCCACTCGTCCTTCTTCCAGCCGGCCCCGATGCCGAGGTCCATCCGCCCGCCGCTGATCGTGTCGAGGGTCGAGATCATCTTCGCGGTGAGCGCCGGGTTGCGGAACGCGGTGCAGATCACGATGTGCCCGAGCCGCACGCGCGACGTCTGCGAGGCGAGCGCCGCGAGCGATGTGAACGACTCGAACGTGATCTCGTCGGTCGGGCGGGGGACGGTGTGGAAGTGGTCGAATAGCCAGACGGACTCGAACCCGAGCAGCTCCGCCTGCTTCGCCACCTTGACGGTCCGCCGCCACGCGTCCCGCGGGTCCCAGCCGTCGTACTCGCCCTGCCAGCCCTGCGGAACGATCACACCGAGCTTCATGGTTCTCCTCGAGGTCCGGGCGGCGGGGTCTACGATGCGCCGCATGCAGCGCGAGAGGCAGCGGGAGGATTCTGAGGCCGCCGGCGGAAGGATGCGGCCCGCGGCGTTCTGCGTCGGGTCGGGGCATCTCGTCGTCCACGGCAACGAGGCGTTTCTGAAGACGTTCGGTCGGCGTTCCGTCGGGATGCCGCTGCGCGAGGCAGCCGTCGACCTGCCGGCGGCGGCGTTCGAAGTCCTTGACGCGGTCCTCGCGCAGCGTCGTCCGCTGGCGCGCTGGATCGAGATACGGGGCGAGCGATGGCGGCTCACCGCTGCACCGCGCATCGACCCCGAGACGGCCGACGTGTACGGCGTCCGGGTCCACCTTCGCGAGCGATCGGATCAGCCCATCGTCGGCGACGACTCCACGAGGTGACAGCGATGTCGACCGAAACCACCAACCGCACGAAGCCGACGAGTTCGGCGTCCGCAAACTTCCTCGACCGGTACGCCGAGTTCGTCGTCAGGGTCGGGGTCAACGTTCAGCCGAACCAGGACGTCGAGATCCAGGGCCTCGTCGAACATGTCGCCATCGTCCGCGCCATGGCTGAGCACGCGTACCGGGCGGGCGCTCGCCGCGTCGACGTCACGTACGTCGATCGGCATGTCCGCCACTCCGCGATCGCCCACGCACCCGCCGACGCCCTCGGGACGCACTACCCGTGGGAGCTCGAGCGGATCCGCTGGCAGGCCGAGAACGACGTGGCCGCGATCTCGCTGACCGGCGACCCCGAGCCGCATCTCTTCGACGACCTGGATCCGGCGCGCGTGGCCGCGTACCCGTCGAAGCAGCTCCGCGCCGAGTTCTTCCGCCTGATCGACCGCAACGCGTGGACGGTCGTCGCAGCGCCGAACGCCGGCTGGGCAGCGCAGGTCTTCGGTGAGCCCGACGTGGATCGGCTGTGGCGCGCGGTCGCGGTCGCGACGCGGCTCGATCAGGCCGATCCCGTGGCCGCGTGGCGCGAGCACCTCGGGAACCTGGATCGCCGCAAGCAGGCCCTCGACCGCGAGCGCTTCGACGCCGTGCGATTCACCGGTCCCGGCACCGATCTGACCGTCGGCCTGCTGCCGAACGCGCACTGGCTCACCGGTTCGGCAACGTCGAGCGCCGGCACGGTGTACGTCCCGAACATCCCGACGGAGGAGGTATTCGCGAGCCCGGACTGGCGCCGGACCGAGGGCACGGTCGCGATCACGCAGCCGCTCGTCCTGCCAGGCACCACGGTCGAAGGTCTCCGGCTGCGATTCGAGGGCGGCCGGATCGTCGAGGCGAACGCGGACCGCGGCGTCGAAGCGGTCCGGGCGGAGCTCGACGGCGACGAGCGGGCTGTCTATCTCGGCGAGGTCTCGATCGTCGACGGCAGCTCCGCTGTCCGCAAGGCGGGCGTCGTGTTCCGCGACACGCTGTTCGACGAGAACGTCGGCGCGCACATCGCGTGGGGTGCGGCGTATGCGGAGGCCATCGACGGCGCGGCGGAGCTTGACGCGGCGGGTCGCATCGCGATCGGGCTCAACGAGGCGTCCGTCCACACGGACGTCACGGTCGGCGCACCGGACGTCACGATCGAGGGCATTACGGCCGAGGGGCGAGTCGTCCCGATCGTCGTCGACGACGCATGGGTGCTGCGCCTCGACTGAATCGCCGGCTAGCTCGAGCGGTACTCGCTGATCTCGAACAGGTGGCCGTCGGGGTCGCGGAAGAAGCCACGCGTTTCGCGTCCGCTCGTCACCGGCGGCGTGAGGAACTCCGCGCCGCGGCGACGGAGCGTCTCGTACGTGGCCGCGCAATCGTCGACCCGGATCGTGAACGCGTGGTCGACGACGGACGGATCCGAGGGCGGAGCGAACGTCACGTCGGGCTTGTCCGGAGTGGGACCGCCGCCGGTCACCAGCAGCAGCCACGCCGTTCCGAACCGCATGACGGCCGACGTTGCGCCGTACTCGCGGTAGAG
>DATFPL010000112.1:0-6794 GCA_035264845.1 Candidatus Limnocylindrales bacterium
CCCGTGAAGCCGTCGTCGAGCCCGGCCATGATCCGCAGGAGGCTCGACTTTCCGGACCCGTTCGGCCCGATGACGCCGATCTTGGCGCCCGGGTAGAACGAGATCGAGATGTCCTCGAGGACCGTCCGGTCAGGCGGGTAGTGCCGGGCGAGCTTGTACGTGCTGTAGATGAATTCGGCTGGCATGGCGGCCAAGGATATCGCGGCCGCCGGACTGACCCGCGGCCTCGTGTGCCGGCGTGACGGGACGATCGACCGGGTGGCCGGCGGTCGAGGACGCCGCCTCGACCGCGCGGCCCGTCTGCCCGCTCTGCTGACGGGCCTCAGGCGAGGGTCAGGGCAGCGTCACGTAGTTCGCGAGGAATGTCCGGGCGGAGGCGGTGTCGACGCGGTAGTCGACGTTCGTCGAGCGGCAGATCGCGTCGCCGGTGATCGTTGTCGCCGCGACGACGTCGGTCGTGCCGAGGAAGTTTGGCCCGCCCGAGTCGCCGTAGCACGTCCCGCCATTGCCCGTCGCCGGGTTCATCGAGATGCGGAGCCATGACTTGTTCGTCGAGTTGAGGGTGCCGGTCGCGACCATTCGGACGTCGTTGTAGAGATAGGCGTGGCCACCGGGCTCGTTCGTCACCTCGTACGCGCCGTACCCCACCGACGTGAAGAGCTGATTCGACGGCAGGTTCGACAGTGAGCCCGCTGTGGGAAGCCGCGCCGGCGCGATGCCCTTGACCGAGCCATCGAGAACGACGACGGCGATGTCGTGAGGATCCGCCTGCGTCTGGTTGTAGAGCGGATCGGCGTGGAACGTTCCGGCATACGTCTTGTCGCCCGCGACGTACGCCGTGGAGAACGTGACGCGGACGCGCTCGCCGTTGTCGCCGCAGTGCGCCGCGGTCAGGAACACCGTCGGCGAGATCAGCGTGCCGGAGCAGTAGATCCACGTCCCGTCGGAGTACGCGGTCGGCGCAACGAGGCCACCGACATTCGGATGGGCGCCGCCATCAACCGAGCCGTAGGTGATCGCGGACGCGGGCAGGGCGACCGCGAGCGATGCGATCAGGAGGGTGGCGGCGAGGGCGAACCGGCGCATTGAAGCTCCTTCGGCGAGATCGGGGCGGCGATTGTAGGGCCGCTCGCCATGGGCCGTCGAGATTGGGGTCGACCAAGCCCGTTGCACACGCGCACCGTTGCAGTTGCCGCCCTACCCGGCCGGTTCGGCGACCGCGACGACGTCGCCGGAATGCGCGATCTGCTCGAACTCGCGCCACAGGATCGCCACGAGCAGCGCCGAGCCGAAGAACCCGAACCAGAACGGTGCCGTGATTCCGAACGTCCGCGCCAGGAGCCCGCCGAGTGGCGTCCCGACGACCAGGCCGCCGACGATCGCTACGCGGTAGACCCCGGACACGCGGCCGAGCAGCTCGTCCGGGACGCCGCGTTGCCGGACCACGGTGACAATCGTGCCCCAGACGAACTCGTGGGCCCCGAAGACGACGAACGTCAGCAGGGCGATCTGCGGCACCGTCGTAAGGGCGAGCACGAGGTGTGTCAGCGTCTCGATGACGAGCCCGACGCGCAGGATGTCGGCCATCGAGAAGCGGCGCTCGAGCCGGCCATACGACGTGACGCCGATGATCCCGCCGATCGCGATAGCGGTCGTCAGGAGCCCGAACCCGACGGCATCCATATGCAGTCGTTCCCCGGCGTACAGGACGAGCACCGACCAGGCTGCGCCGAACGTGACGTTGAAGGCGAGGATCGTGAGGCAGAGCGTGCGCATCGGCGGGTGGCCGAGCAGCCACCGGATGCCCTCGGCCATCTCGGCCCGGAAGCTCCCGCGCTCTTCGCGGTCGCTCCTGCGTGGCGCCGCGACGCGCGAGATGAGGACCGCGCCGAGCGCGAAGCACACCGCATTCGTCGCGAACGGCAGCGCCATGCCGATGGCGAACAGGAACGCACCGATCGGGGGCGTCAGGAGCTGATTTGTCAGAAGCAGTCCGCCCTGCATCCGTGCGTTGGCGATCCCGAGGTCCTCTCGCCGGACAAGACCGGGGAGGAGCGTGCTGCTCGCCGAATCCGCGAACGCCTCGGCTGTGCCGAGTCCGAACAGGGCGACCAGGACGAGCGCGATGTTGACGGTCCCGGTGGCGATCGTCGCGACGAGCACTGCGAGCATGAACGAACGGCCGAGATTCGCGGCGACGACCATCCGCTTTCGGTCGAACCGGTCCGCGGCGGCGCCGCCGATCACGCCGAACAGGAGCGCCGGCAAGTACTCCATCAGCAGGGCCAAGGAGACCAGCAGCGGGTCGCGGGTCTGGGAGGCGACGAGAAGCGGCCCGGCGGCGATGACGACGCCGTCACCGGCGTTATTCGCGATCGTCGAGCCGAGGAGCCAGCGGAAGCTCTTCCCGAGGCGCGCGGGGACGAGGGTCTCGACTATCTGCGTAGGGAGGGCCTGCACCGCGCCGAGGATACCGAACGGGTGTCGCGTCGGCGGGCGTGCCACGCCGGGTTCGGCCGCCGCACCACGCCACGCGGCGTTCGGGCGCCGCGCCGGGTTCTGCGCCGCGCCGCGTCCGGTTTGGCCGCGGATTCTCGTCCCACGAGCAACCGGACGGGTGAACGCGTCAAACGGCGCTCGTCGGGGCGCGGATTCTCGCCCGGCGAGCGAGTGCGGCGTTTGCGGGCAGCTCCGTCGTCGATCTTGCTCGTGCCACGAGCGTTTGGCGCCCAATGCGCTTCAGTTGCTCGTCCCGCGAGCAGGAGCGACGCGACTGACTGCGAACCGCATCGATACGCTCGTGCGACGAGAATCGAGGGGCCGGAGGGGCCGGAGGGGCCCGAGGGGCCGGAGGGGTCGGAGGGGCCGGCATGGCCTGGTCGGCGTCAGCCGGGACGGATGCGAATCGCAGACCCGTAGATGACCGTCCGGCCCGCGGCGGCGCCGGTCGCCCGTCGCCCATCGCCGTACACCCAGTAGACGTCGCCGTTGGCGAGGCGTGTCGCCCGCTCACGGAGGCCGGCGCCGTTCACCACGCCCCCCAGGTTCGCAGCGCGCCATCGGACACCCGAGACGGCGACCGGCGTCCCCCATGTCACTCCCGCGTCGGTCGAGACCGCGTAGGCGTTACCGATCGTCGCGTTGGCCATCGTGTCGTCCAGCGAGTGGAATGTCACGACGACCGATCCTCCCGCGGCGACGACGAGGTTCGGCTTGATGCTCGACTGTCGCCGCCCGTTCACGGGCGGCAGCGACGGGACCGTCGTGAATTTCCACGTTCGGCCTGCGTCGTCGCTCCGCGCGACGCGGATTGTGCCGCGCGACGCGCCGGGCGCCGCAGGTCCATACCCGGCGACCGCGAGATAGATGCGTCCCGATTGCGGGTCGACGTCGATCCCGTGGAGCCACATCGGATCCGGGCGGATGTTGCCAGCTGTTCCGGGCGCACTCGCGCCGGACGTCGTGTACGCCGTCTCCCGGACCGTGGCCGCGATCGTCGACGGCCCGACCGAGAACGTCCGCTTGGAGCGATCGAAGCGGATCCGCGCGATCGCGACACCGAGGCGCCCGACGTTGCCGGCACCGCCCTTCGCGAAGATCCGAACCCGATCCCATCGTCGGAGGTCGACCTGGTACCACGACGCGTAGACGCTGCCATCGGGAGCGGTGACGAGCCGGTACCCGATCCTCCACGAATCCGGGTACCCGCGCGGGCCCTTCGCGACCGGGATCTCGAGCGGCATCCACGTGCGGCCGAAGTCGGGCGAAGCGAGGAGGCGGAAGCCGGGCGCCGATGCGCGCGGCGGCAGCCAGTTGTACGCGACGTACACGACGCCGTAGTTCGGGCTGGCCTCATTGCGGTCGACCGCGATCTCCGGAAAGCCACCGACCCACGGCGGTGTCCTGCGCTCGACGCGGAGCTTCGACCACGTCGTCCCCCGGTCGTCGCTCCACGAGGTCGACAGGCTGAACGCTCCGTAGGCGCACCCGGGTACGGTCATGTTCGTCCAGTAGAGGCGTCGTCCGCCGGCTGGGCCGGGGCCCCACGCGATGGCTGCGTGGAGGCTGAGTCCGCGCCCTGAGCCCGCGCCGGGGTGCCCCTTCGTGGAGCGCCACGTCCGGCCTCCGTCGGCGGAGATCCGGATGGTCGGGTTGAGGCTGCAGGCCGTTCCGGGGCCACGGTGCTGGTAGACGACGGCGATGCTGTTCGCGTCCGTCGGATCCGTCGCGACGATCGGCTCCCACGCGCGATCCATGACCGACCGTGCGGCGCCACTCACCATCGACTCGGCTGCCGTCGACTCCGGCGCAGCCGGCTTCGACGACGGCGCGGCCGCAGTCGGAGCTATCGTCGGCGACGTCACCGCGACCACCGCGCTCGGTTGCGCCGGCGGCACCTGGGATGAACGGACGACGGGTGGCGCGTTGCTCGCCCTGTCGGGTGGCGGGGATCCGCACCCCATACCGGATGCGACGACGATCGCGAGGAGCGCCGGCAATCGGGGCGACGTCGTTCGCCCGAGTCGGGCTGTCATTGCGCCGCGGTCACGCCTACTGCGGGCAGCTTCGCGGCGAGTGCGCGGGCGAGCGACGCGGCGAACGTTGCGGTGAGGTGGTGGTTGTCGCGGTAGACGAGCGTCCGACCAATGATGGGCGGGCAGGGGTCGGCCGGGCAGACGTTGACGGTCAGGTCGACGAGCGTCGCGCCGGTCAGACGCGCGGCTTCGCGCTCGCGCAGTCCATGACGCCACGACAAGGCGGCAGCGCGGCTGGTGAGACATCGCTCGATGGCATCCCGGTGCATCGCCAGGCAGGCGGGCACGTCGACGTCGGACCGCGGGGTGTCCACCAGGATGGCGATCGAACCAGGGATCCGGTTCACGAAGCGGGCCATCGCGGCGCCCTGGCGCTTCGGGTCGAAGTCACGTTGGTCGAGGACCGAGAACCCGATGTCGGACGTGATGACGACGAGATCCGGTCGCAGGGTGATCAGTCGACGAACGACGGCTTCGCGCCACGTCGCGCACTCGGTGTACTCGCGGTTCAGGTTCGGCGACCAGATCGGCATGTCGAGGAAGACACAGCTGAACTTCGTGAACGGCACGAGGCGCCAGCCTCGGTCGCGGGCGATCCGGTTGAGCGCTGGAAACCATTGCGCTGCGTGCGAGTCTCCGACGAGGGCGACCGTGATTGCCGCATCGGCCTTCGCGTAGACGCACGCCGGCGGGCTGGTGCCCGCCAATGCGAGACCGCAGCCGTCGCCCACGAGCGGGTCGTGATCTGCGCGAGCGCGGCCCAACGTCGGCGTCAGGTTGCGTGGAACAGATCCCCGGTTCAATCCCGCGACCGGTGGCGCCGGCTGGGGTGCGGGATGCGCGGACGCCGCTGGCGCTGCGGACGGAGCCGACGACGCGACGACGCCTGCGGGCTCCTCGCCCTGCAACATACTCGGCGTCGCGAATGGGTCCGGGTCCGTCGGCGTGGCTCCGACGTCGTAGTCGTCGCTCGCGGTCGCTCGCATCGCCACTGCTCCCATCGTCGTCCCCGCGACGATCAGCGTCGCGAGCGCCGCACCCGCGAGCGCGAGCCCGCGGCGTTGCCCCATGTGCCACCCGCGCGCCCGACGGAACGGCTCCTCGATGACGTTCCAGCTGATCCACGCCACCGCGACCGCGAGACCAGCAAGGCCGAGGCGCGCCGGCAGACCGACTTCCGAGCCGTCGGCCCATCCTGCGGCGCCGAGCGCGATCGAGCCGAGGACCAGGACCGGCCAGTGCCACAGGTAGAGCGAGTACGAGATTCGGCCGAGCCATCGAACCGGCGCGCGTTCCAGCACGACCGAGCCCGGAGTCCATCGGCCATGACCCGCGGCGACAATCGCCAACGCCCCGATCGTCGGCAGCAGCGAGACCAGGCCGGGATACGGCGTCTCGGGGCCGATGAGAACGAGCGCCGCCGTCAGGCACAGCGCCCCGCTCCAACCGAGACATGGCGCCAATGCGCCGCTCCGCGCGCGGAAGGATGGCGCCGCGATCGCGAGAAGCCCGCCCGCGGCGAGCTGCCACGCACGCGTCGGCAGGGAGTAGTACGCCCAGGTCGTGGCCGTGGTCGTGAGCTCGTACGACAGGACGAACGAGGCGACGAGGACGGTGCCGGCGAGGATGGCCAGCGACACGCGGGGACGGCCGATCCGTGCGGCGGCGAGCATGATGAGCGGCCACGCGACGTAGAACTGCTCCTCCACCCCGAGGGACCAGTAGTGGAGGACTGGCGACGCGCCGACGCTCGTGAAGTAGTCCGTCGCCTGGACCGCAAACCGCACGTTCGCGATCGACAGCCCGGCCGCGACGACGTCGTCGGCGATCCCGGGCACGTCGAGAGGCGACACGACCAGCTGCGCCGCAATGAGCGTCGCCGCGAGGACGGCAAGCGCTGCCGGCATGATCCGGCGCGCACGTCGCGCGTAGAAGGCGCGGAGATCCAGGCGTCCCGTTCGTTCGTGCTCGTTGACGAGGAGCCCCGTGATCAGGAACCCCGACAGGACGAAAAAGACGTCCACGCCGATGAATCCAGCGGCGGTCCCCGGGATCCCGACGTGGCAAAGCACGACGAGGACGATTGCGACGCCCCGAAGCCCCTCGAGGTCCGGGCGGAACGAAGATCCCCTCTCAGGCCGGATGTTCAGGCGACGGCTCCCTCATGAGCGAGGGTACTCGCGTCCGCAGCCGTCAGGAGGGCGTCTTCGACGTCCGGCTTTGGGCTGACCGATGTCCCTCGCGTCGTCGCTGACGACG
>DATFPL010000113.1:0-7961 GCA_035264845.1 Candidatus Limnocylindrales bacterium
GACGCTGACCTCGATGCTGAACAGCTTCTCGTGGTCGGGTCCCGTCGCGTCGAGGACGCGGTAGGTCGGGCGTCCGCCGCTCGTTCGCTGGGTGTGCTCCTGGAGACGGCTCTTCGGGCTCTTGAGCGAGCCGACGGGCGCATCGTGCTCGAGCTCCGGTCGCGCGAGCTGCACGAGCCAGTCCCGCGTCGCGGCCCAGCCGAGGTCCAGGTAGATCGCGCCCGTCACGGCCTCGAACGCCGACGCGAGGAGCGACGGACGGCGTCGGCCGCCACGTGCCGACTCGCCCTCGCCGAGAAGGATCAGGTCGCCCAGCTCGAGCCGGCCGGCGAGCCGGCTGAGTCCGCTCGTCGAGACGATCGCCGCGCGCCGCGCGGACAGCACGCCCTCGTCGTCGTCGGGATGGCGCTCGAAGATGGCGCCCGAGATGGCGAGGCTGACGACGGCGTCGCCGAGGAACTCCAGCCGCTCGTTGTGACCGCGCGCCGCGTCCGGGTGCTCGTGCAGGTAGCTGCTGTGGACGAGCGCCTGCTCGAACAGGTCGAAGTCACGGATCGGGAGGCCGAGGCGCTGCGCGAGGGCGGCCGCCCTGCCCACCGGGATCCGGGGACGGAATGAGCTGCTAGGACGAGTGCTCGTCGATGTAGTCGACGGCGTCCTGGACGGTCCGGATCTTCTCCGCGTCCTCGTCCGAGATCTCGGTCCCGAACTCCTCCTCGAGGCTCATGATCAGCTCGACGAGATCGAGGGAATCGGCATTCAGGTCGTCGACGAACGAAGCCTCGGGCTTGACCTCATCCTCGTCGGCGCCGAGCTGCTCGATGACGATCTTCTTGAGCCGATCGTACGTGGTGGCCACTGACTCCCTCCTCGGAGCTGGGTGGTGGTGCCGACCGCGATGGGCCGCTGGTTGCCGGGACAAGTCGCCCGAGGACACCGTTCACGAGGCGTCGCATCGGGTCGCCACTGTAGATCCGTGCCAGCTCGACCCACTCGGCGATCGCCACCCGGGCCGGCGTGCGGGAGTGTAGCACCTCACCAACGCCGCCACGGAGCAGCGCACGGTCGATTCGGGCGAGCTGGACGACGGGATATTGGGGTGCGAGCTCCTCGATCCGGGCGTCGATCCGGTCGCGTTGCTCGACCACCGCGGCGACGATCTCGCGGGCGAGGTCCGCGGCGTCAGGATCCCCTTCGGTCTCCGCGAGATGGCGCTCAAGCACGGCCGACGCCGTCCGCTGTCCGAAGTCCGCCTCGAAGATCGCGGCCAGCGCGATCCGGCGGCCGGTCCGCCGCGAGCGGGTCTTATCCCCCGACGCCATCGACGATGACCGACACGCCCTCGAGCTGGAGGCCGAGCAGGCGCTCGACCGTGGCCGCAACCGCCGTCCGCACCTGCGTCGCCAGCGGCCCGAGCGGCTGCCCTGGCCGCGCCACGACCGCGACGCGGACGCGGACGCGGCCGTCGCGGAGGCGAACGTTGACCGCGGGCGCGAGGAAGAGTCGTCGCCACAGCGGCCCGGCGCGGCCGACTGCCTGGACGCCCGGTACCTCGAACGCGGCGAGACGCACCATCTCCGCGACGACGCGGCGGCCGACGGTGAGTCCGGAGCCGCTCACGACGCGGCCTCTGCCGCGACGTGGCTGTCCGCCGTGGCACCACCAAGCGACTCGGCGATCAGCTCCGGCACGCGTGCCCGCGCCGTCCTCGCCCCGACCTCGACCGCGTACGCGATCATCCGCCGCTTCGCGCGACCGTGGGTGATGATGACCGTCCCCTTCACCCCGAGAAGCGGCGAGCCACCGACGCGCTCGTAGTCGAAGACGCCGCGGATCCGGGCGATGCCGGGCCGCAGGAGGAGGTACGCCAGCCGGCCCCGCCACGTGCTCCGGAACTCGCCGCGGAACAGGTCGAAGATGAAGGTCGACAAGCCTTCGAAGAACTTGATGACGACGTTGCCGAGGACGGCGTCGCAGACGACGACGTTGGCGAGCTGCCGGGTCAGGTCCTTGCCCTCGATGTTGCCGATGAAGTTGAGGCCGCTCGCGTCGAGCAGCTCGGTCGCGCGCTGGATCCGCGCGTCGCCCTTGCCCTTCTCCTCGCCGATCGAGAGCAGGGCCACCTTGGGTCGCGCGACGCCGAGCACGCGCTCCGCGAAGATCGCGCCCATCTGCGCGTACTGGGCGAGGTTCTCCGCCGTCGAGTCCGGATTCGCGCCGACGTCGAGGAGGACGAACGGTCCGGCATCGGTGATCATCTGGACGGCCAGCGCCGGGCGGTCGACGCCGCGAAGCCGACCGAGCCGGAGAACCGCTGCCGCCATCCCGGCACCTGTATGACCCGCGGTCACGACCGCGTCCGCCTCGCCGCGCCGGACGAGGTCAGTGGCCACGAGGATCGAGGCGTCCTTCTTCTCGCGCAGCGCGAGCGCGGGATGCTCGTCCATCCCGACAACCTCGGACGCCGCGACGATCGAAACGTTTGGAGGCAGCTCGCCGGCCAGCCGCCTGATCGTCGCCTCGTCGCCGACGAGGATCAGCCGGTCCTCGGGACTGCGGCGCGCGAAGTCGAGGCTACCCGCCACGACCTCCGCAGGCCCGTGGTCGCCGCCCATCGCGTCGACCGCGACGCGGACGCCCGCCGTCGAGCGGTCGCCTGCGGCGGCGGTCGTCATGTCGTCAGGACGCGGGCTCGTCGCCCGGGCGCTTGACCTCGATCGCCGGCCGACCGGCGTAGTAGCCGCAATTCGGGCAGGCGTGGTGCGGCTGCTTCGGCTCGTGACAGTGCGGGCACTCCTCGATCGCCGGCAGGCCGATGGCGAGGTGCGCTCGCCGCTCGCCCTGTCGTGCGTGGGAAACCCGTCGCTTGGGCACGCCCATGGTGCGTGGTGCTCCTTTTCGTGTGTCGCCGGCCGCGGCGGGGTGTGCGGTGCTGGGACTTCGGGCGGCCGGTTGCGGGACGCGCCGAGACGCCGCGGCGGTTCGTGGGACAGAGGCGGGAGTCTACGGCGTTTTGCGCCGTGCCGCCACCGTCAGTCGGGTTCGGGATCGACGCGGAACGCCCGCAGCGCCTCGAGGCGCGGATCGATTGCCTCGTCGCCGTGGTCGTGCGGCCCGTTCGTCATCCGCTCGCCACAGATGGGGCAGAGGCCCGGGCAATCCGGCTCGCAGAGCGGCGCGATCGGTTCGGCGAGCTGGACCGCCTCGCGGACCGGACCCTCGAGATCGAGCTCGTGGTGATCGGTCAGCCGCATGACGTCCGGATCCGCGGCGGCGTTGACGGGCTGGCCGGTGACGATGTCGAGCGTCGGCAGCGCCTCCTCGTCGATGCGGATCGTGATCGGCACCTCGATCGCGCGAAGACACCGACTGCATTCGGTGTCGAGGCTCGTCGTGAGGTCGGCGTGGACCAGCAGGCCCCGGTTCGTCCGGGCGAGGTGGACGGCGCCCTCGATCGGGTCGCCCTGGCGGAGGTCCTCGCCGAGGTCGATCATCACCCCTGCCACGAGGTAGTCACGCGTCGCTCCGGGCGCTTCCGAAAGCAGCGCGGCGACGTTGTAGAGGAGCGGGTCCGCGACCGGGCGCGTCGTCACAACCGGGCTGGTTGTGAGGCCCCCTCGACCTCGTCGGGCGCCGGCGCGTTGCCGTTCCGGTTCCCGTTCCTGGAGCCGTCATGGCCGTCCTGCTCAGCGCCGTCCTGACGGAGGTCGGCGCGCCGGTCGTCGAGCAGCACGATGCCCTTCTTGATGCTCTGGAGTGTCCGCCCCACTTCCGTCTCGAGGCCGAGGAGCACCGACGCGGCGTACTCGTCGGCGCCGCGCCTGACCTCGTCGGCCTCGCGCTGGGCGCGGGCGACGATCTTCTCGCTCTCGCGGTCGGCGGCCTCCGTCAACCCGCGCTCGTCGATGAGGAACGTCGCCTGCTCCTGCGCGCGGGCGAGGATGCGGTCGGCTTCCTCCTGCGCCTTGTCGATGATCCGCTCGCCCTCGGAGTTGATCCGCTTCGCCGCGCGGACCTCCTCGGGGACGGCAGCGCGCAGCTCGTCGACGAGGCGGAGGGCCTCGTTCTGATCGACGACGACATTGCTCGTGAGCGGCAGCTTCTTGCCATTCGCGATCAGCGATTCGAGCCGCTCGACGAGAAAGATGATGTCGATCGGAGTTCCCTCGGCGCGAGGTGGGTCGTTCCGGCGCGATTATCGCACGCGGCGTGCTACGGCTTTCCGAGTACCTCGCGCATTCGTCTCTCGGCCGCGGCCGGCACCATCCCGCCCACATCGCCGCCGAACTGCGCGATCTCGCGTACGAGGCTCGAGCTGACGTAGCCCTGCTCGAGCGAGGTCATGAAGAAGACGCTGTCGATCCCGGGGGCGAGCCTGCGGTTGTTGTGGGCGAGCTGCATCTCCGCCTCGAAGTCGCTGACCGCACGCAGCCCGCGGACGATGAACGCGGCGCCGCGGCCGCGGCAGAAGTCGACCGTCAAGCCGTCGAAGCTCTCGACGCCAACTCGAGAGTCCGGGAGTCCCGCCTCGTCGAGCGCGGCGCGGATGACAGCGACACGATCGTTCGCCGCGAGGAGCGGGGTCTTCCGCGGGTTCTCGAGCACGGCGACGATGACGTGCTCGAAGACGGCGCTGGCGCGGCGAACGACGTCGAGGTGGCCGTTCGTCACCGGGTCGAACGAGCCGGGGTAGACCGCGACGGTCATCGAGCCTCCTCGTCGGGTTGCGGCTCCCCCGTGTTCGCGAGCCGCCGATAGAACGTGAGCGCCGTCTCGCCGAACCGTCGCTCGCGGTCGGATGCTAGCAGCCCGATCGTTGCGGGCGGACGCTCGCGCCAGAAGTGCTTGGCGACGACGCGCGCGCCGGTCGCGACGATCGCGCGCTCAGGCGCCCCCAGGGCCTCGAGGGCGCGGAGCAGCAGCTGCGGATCCGCGTATGGCGGATCCGCGAAGGCGACATCGAACGGCTCCGCGGCCGCGTCGCCGCGGAGCCACCGCACGACGTCGGCGCGGACGACGCGACCGCGGTCGAGGTGGGCGCGGCGCAGATTCTCCTCGATCGTCCGTGCGGCGCCGGCGTCCTTCTCGACGAACACCGCCGCCGCGGCGCCACGCGACAACGCCTCGATCCCGGCGGCGCCGCTGCCCGCGAACAGGTCGAGGAACCGCGCCTCGCGGAGCTCCGGCTCGAGGATCGCGAAGAGCGTCTCCTTGACGCGATCCGCCAGCGGTCGCGTGCCCTCGCCGGGTGCGACGAGACGAACGCCGCGCGCCGAGCCGGCGACGACGCGCCCGGCGTCAGCCACGAGCGCGGATCACGACGCGGCGGCGGTCACGTCGCCGACGCCGCCTCGCCGGCGAAGATCCGCGCCAGCCAGCCGTGCCGCAGCTCGTTGGCCAGCGACTCGTTCCCGCCGCGAAGCGCGCCGCGATCGTCGAGCATCGCTTCCGCGTGGGCGCGAGCGCGTTGCGCGAGATCGCGATGCGCGAGGTCCTGGAGCGACGCGACGCGGAGCTGCGGCAGACCGCTCTGGACGAGGCCGAGGACGTTGCCCTCGCGTCGCAGCTCCCAGTCCTTCTCCGCGAGCTCGAACCCGTCGGTCGTCCGCGCGACCGCCACGAGGCGCGCCTGCTCCGTCGACGTCGCGTCTCGACGACCCTCGACGAGGGCCGCCCATTCGGCCGATGTCGCCGCTGTCGACACGAGCGCCGCGAACGACTGGTCGGTACCTCGCCCGACGCGGCCGCGGAGCTGGTGGAGCTGCGCCAGGCCGAACATCTCCGCGGACTCGACGACCATGACCGTCGCCCGTGGCACGTCGACACCAACCTCGAGCACGGTCGTCCCGACGAGCACGTCCAGCTCGCCGTCGCGCAGCTTGCGGAGTGCCTCGTCGCGATCCGTCGCCTTCATCCGGCCGTGGACGAGCCCGACGCGGAGCGGCGCGAGGACGCCGGTCAGGCGGACCGCCTCGGCCTCGGCCGCGACCACGTCCGAGTCTTCCGATTCCTCGATCGCCGGTACGACGACGAACGTGGCATGGCCCTTGCCGGCCTCCTCGCGGACGAACCCCCAGAGCCGGTCGAGATCCGAGGGGTGACGGATGCCGGTCCTGATGGCGAGCCGGCCGGCCGGCGGCGTATGCAGCGTCGACAGGTCCAGGTCCGCGTAGATGACCTGGCCGAGGGTCCGCGGGATCGGCGTCGCGGTCATGAGCAGGACGTGCGGCGCGTGTCCGCCGGCCTTCGCCTCGAGCTGGCCTCGCTGCTCGACGCCGAAGCGGTGCTGCTCGTCGATGACGACGACGCCGAGCGACGCGAACGTGACCCGGTCCTGGATCAGCGCGTGCGTCCCGACGACGACGCCGGCCTGCCCGGACTTGAGCGCCACGAGCGCGTTCTTCATGCCGTCGGCGCTCAGCGAACCGGTGAGGAGTGTGACGGGGATGCCGGCGTCCTCGAGCAGCTCGTTGAGGGTGATGTGGTGCTGTCGCGCAAGAAGGTCTGTCGGGGCTAGCAGCGCGCCCTGGTGGCCCGCGGCGGCGGCGGCGGCGAGGGCGTAGGCCGCCACGGCGGTCTTGCCCGAGCCGACATCGCCCTGGAGGAGTCGGAGCATCGGCGTCGGACGGGCAAGATCGCCGCGAACGGCGTCAATCGCGCTCGCCTGGTCCACCGTCAGCTCGACGCCGCGCGACAGCTTCCGGCCAAGCGACGACGTGAGCGCGCCGCGGATCGTCGCGTCGGTCGTGTCGTCGACGCCGATCGGGCGGGCGTTCTCGCGGCCGCGCTCCCGGCGCCGTGCGACCATCCCGATCTGGAGCGCGAGCAGCTCGTCGAACGCGAGGCGGCGGAGCGCGGCGTCGCGGAGCTCGAACGACGACGGGAAGTGGGCCTCCTCGAGCGCCTTCCCCGCGGCGGGCAGCTGCTCTCCGGAGCGGATGGCCGCGGGGAGATACTCGGGGTAGTGCTGCCCGGCGGCGTCGAGCGCCTGGCGCATCGCGGCGCGCAGTCGCGGCGCGGTGAGGCCGGAGGTGAGCCGGTAGACGGGCACGATTCGACCGACGTTCAGGAGATCGGTCGACGCGGCGGGCTGGAAGTCGGGGTTGTCGAGCGTCAGCGATCGCCCGAACCGCTTCAGCTTGCCGCTGACGATCACCTCGTCGCCGACCTTGAGCCGCTTGTCGATATACCGCCGCCCGAACCACGTCGCGTCGATCGACCCCGTGCTGTCCTCGAGTCGGGCGATCGTTCGCTCGGTGCGGCGCCGGAAGCCGGGCTCGACCCTGATGCTCGCCACCGTCGCCCGGGCGGATACGACGGTTCCCACCTCGACCCGGACGAGGTCGCCGAGCAGCCGCATCTCCCGCAGGTCGTCATACCGCCGGGGGAGATGGAAGAGCAGGTCCCGGACGGTGTAGAACCCAAGCCGGATGCCAGCCCGGCGGAGCGTCGTCCCGGCCGGGAGACCGGACGACGCGAGCGGCTCGTCCAGGAGGGCAGCCGAAGACAGCGCCGCGGGCGGCTCGGCGCGGGCGCGACGCGGCGTGGCGCGAGGTGCGACGCTCGGCGTCGCCGGTCGAGCCACGCTATTCCGCCGCGATGAGGTACCGGTAGTGCGGCTGGCCGCCGTGGACGACCTCGACGTCGACGCCCGCCGTAGCCGCACCGATCGCCTTCGCCATCGCCTCGGCCTCCGCAAGGTCCGCGCCGTCGCCGTAGTAGAGCGTCAACAGCTCGAATCCGGGCTGGAGCGCAGCGACAGCGGCGAGCACCGCCCGCTCGCGGTCGTTGTCGGCGGCGACGACCCCGTCGTCGGGGTCGAGGACGATTGTCTGGCCGCGCTTCACGCGACGCCCGCCGATCGTGGCGTCGCGGACGGCTTCGGTCGCGGCGAGCGTCTGAACAGCGCGGCCGGCAACCGTCATCTCCGCCACGTTAGCGGCGGCGCCCTTCGCGGGGTC
>DATFPL010000114.1:0-7409 GCA_035264845.1 Candidatus Limnocylindrales bacterium
GGACCTCGGATTCGTCCCAGCCCCAGGCGCGGTCGGCGGCGAGCGTCAGGCGCGCGGCGCGGCCGCGGCCGGCGCCCGACACGCGGCCCCACACCGTCACGTGCCGGCGCTCGTCGTAGCCGTAGCCTGGCTGCGGCCGGATGTGCGAGCCCGTCAGCGACAATTCCCGGTCGGACGGAACCGCGAGTCCCGCCGGGGCCGCGAACGAAACCGTCCCCGCGCCGGCGTCCACATCCCCCTCGACCGCGACGCTCACCGGGTAGCCATCCGCGTCGACCCAGGTCGCAATCTGGAACGGATACGTGGCCAGCTTCTCGAGCCCGGCGCGCGCGTCGAGCTCCGGCGTGGAGCGCATCACGCTGCCTCCATCCCGGCGACGGTCACGACAGGCGGCCTCGCCGGGGAGCCATCGGCCCAGTAGAGCACCCGCCGCGGCGTCACCTCGATGAGCGCCCGCTCGAAGAAGAGCGGCAGGGCGACCCGCGCCTTGAGGAACGTGACGATCGAGGGCTCCTTCTTCTCCCAGACCGGGAGGAGCCGCTCCCAGCCGCCGTGCGGATCGTCCTCGATGATTCGGGCGTCGCCCTGGATCGTCGCCCGACCGGCGGCGCCGCCCAGTGCGACGGGGTCGGTCAGCGAGACCGACACGCGCGGGTTGGCCTTGATGTGCTCGAGCTTCCGGCTGAACAGGGTCGACGAGGTGAGGTAGACCTTGTCGCCGTCGTAGAGCGGAATGAGCGGGTAGGTGATCGCCCGCCCGGCGGAGTTGACGACGGTCAGCTCGCCGACGAGCGCGGCCTCCAGCAACCGCTCGACCGGTTCCGGCAGGGACGCCATTTCCAGTGCTCCTCGTGCTCTTTATGCTACCGCACCATAGCACGTTTCTCTGCAGAGCGGAAGCGCCCGCGAACGGCGGCGCGGCCGGGATCGAACGCCGCGCTGCGGTACGATCCGCGGTCCCATGACGGATCCCCAAACCGCCTCGCTCATCCATGCCCGCGGCCTGACCAAGCGGTTCGGCGACTTCACGGCGGTCGACGCGGTCGACTTCGACGTCGCGCCCGCCGAGGCGTTCGGATTCCTCGGGCCGAACGGCGCCGGCAAGACGTCGACGATGCGAATGATCGGCGGCGTGTCGCCCGTGACCGAGGGCACCCTGACGGTACGCGGCCTCGATCCGCGCACTCACGGGCCGGAGATTCGCGCTCGCCTCGGCGTCGTTCCGCAGCAGGACACCCTCGACACCGAGCTCACGGTCCGCGAGAACCTCGTCCTCTACGGCCGCTACTTCGGTCTGTCGCGCGCCGAGTGCAACAAGCGCGCCGACGAGCTGCTCGACTTCGCCCAGCTGACCGAGCGCCAGAACGATGAGGTCGAGCCGCTCAGCGGCGGGATGAAGCGGCGGCTGACCATCGCTCGCTCCCTCATCAACCAGCCGGACCTGCTGCTCCTCGACGAGCCGACCACCGGCCTGGACCCTCAGGCAAGGCACCTGCTCTGGGATCGCCTCTACCGGTTGAAGCAACGGGGCGTCACCCTCGTCCTGACGACGCACTACATGGACGAGGCGGAGCAGCTGTGCGACCGGCTCGTCGTGATGGACAAGGCGAAGATCGTCGCCGAGGGATCGCCACGGCAGCTGATCGACCGCTACTCAACACGCGAGGTCGCGGAGCTCCGTTTCGCACCGGACGTCCACGAACACCTCGACGGCCAGCTCGACGGCCTCGCCGACCGCGTCGAGCGCCTCGCCGACCGGGTCCTCCTCTACGCCGACGACGGCGAGGCCGTCGCCGTCGCCGCGCACGAGCGCGGGCTCAAGCCGGAAGCCGTCCTCGTCCGCCGCTCGACGCTCGAGGACGTTTTCCTCCGCCTGACCGGCCGCTCCCTGATCGAGTAGCGATGGCCGGCATCTCGCGCGTCCTGGAGCATCGTCTCGTCCAGTACCGCCGGACGTTCCGTTCGTCCGTCTTCACGTCGTTCCTCAGCCCGTTGCTGTTCCTCACGGCGATGGGGCTGGGGCTCGGCGGCTACGTCGACCGCTCCGGCACGGCGGCGCTTGGTGGGCTGACGTACCTCGAGTTCCTCGCGCCTGGGCTCCTCGCCGCGACGGTCATGCAGTCGGCCGCGTTCGAGGCGACGTTCCCGATCATCGGCGGGCTGAACTGGCAGCGCACGTTCCACGCGATGTACGCCACCCCGCTGTCGCCGCGCGACATCGCCCTCGGCAATCTCGTCTGGATGGCGATCCGGGTGGCGATGATCGCGACTGTCTTCACCGCGATCATCGTCCTGTTCGGTGCGGCGCACTCGCCCCTGGTGATCCTCGGCATCCCGGTCGCGGTGCTGACCGGCATGTCGTTCGCGGCCCCGATCTCCGCGTTCTCCGCGACCCAGCGGACGCCGAATCAATTCAACGTCATCTTCCGCTTCGGGATCACGCCGCTCTTCCTCTTCTCGGGGACGTTCTTCCCGATCGAGACCCTGCCGAGCTATCTCCAGCCGATCGCCTGGCTGTCGCCGCTGTGGCACGGCGTCGACCTCACGCGCGGGATAGTCCTCGGGACGTTGGCCGATCGGCCGGTCCAGATGCTCATCCACGTCATCGTCCTGGCCGTCATCGTCGCGGTGTCGAGCTGGGCGACGATCGTCACGATCGAGCGCCGGCTGGTGAAGGGATGACACTCCCATCGCTGCCGCTGCGGGTCGCGCCGCCGCTCACGTTCGGCAGCCGCCGCGCGCTTCGGCTGATCGAGCGGAACCTCTACGTCTACCGACACACCTGGGTCGTCATCGTGTCGGGCTTCTTCGAGCCGCTCTTCTACCTGCTCAGCATCGGCTTCGGGCTGGGGGCGCTCGTCGGCACCGTTCCGGGTCCCGGGGGGGCGCCGATCCCGTACCAGCTGTTCATCGCGCCGGCGCTCCTCGCCAGCTCGTCGATGAACGGCGCGATCACCGAGGCGACCCTCAACTTCTTCTTCAAGCTGAAGTACCAGAAGACGTTCGAGTCGATCCTCTCGACGCCGTTGTCCACCGCGGACATCGCGCTCGGCGAGCTCGGCTGGGCGCTCATCCGCGGCGGGCTGTACACGCTCGGGTTCCTCGTCGTCATGGTCGTGCTCGGGCTGGGCGTCTCGCCCTGGCTCGCGCTGACGCTGCCCGGCGCGCTGCTCATCAGCCTCGCCTTCGGTGCCGTCGGCATGGCGTGCACGTCGTTCATGCGGACGTGGCAGGACTTCGACCTGATCCAGCTCGTCATCCTGCCGATGTTCCTGTTCTCGGGGACGTTCTATCCGCTCGACAGCTACCCCGAGCCGATCCGCCTCGTCGTGCAGCTGACGCCGCTCTACCAGGGCGTCGACATGCTTCGCTCACTCGCAGTCGGGATCGTGGGGCCCGCGACGCTGTTCCACGCGGTATACCTCGCCGTCATGGGGCTCGCAGGGCTCGTCGTCGTCTCGCGCCGGCTCGACAAGCTGCTGCTCCGCTAGTCGTGGCGTCGACGGCCACCGAAGCCGAACCGGCCGCCCGCCGGGCTGCGCTTGCGGCATTGACGGCCGAGATCGTCGAGTGCCGCCGCTGCCCGCGCCTCGTCGCGTGGCGTGAGCTCGTCGCGCGCGAGAAGGTCGCGCGGTATCGCGACGAGCCGTACTGGGGCCGGCCGGTGCCGGGCTTCGGCGACCCGGATGGCCGAATCCTCATCGTCGGGCTCGCGCCGGCGGCCCACGGCGGCAACCGAACCGGGCGCGTGTTCACCGGTGACGCGTCGGGCGACTTCCTGTGGCGCGCGCTGCACGTCGCCGGGATGTCGAACCGGGCAACGGCGCGGCGGCCGGACGATGGGCTGACGCTGACCGACGCGTACATCGCCGCCGCAGTCCGCTGCGCGCCGCCGCTGAACAAGCCGACGATCGAGGAACGCGACAACTGCGCGCCGTACCTCGTTCGCGAGCTGGCGATCCTGGATCGCGTCCGCGTCATCGTCCCGCTGGGGCAGTACGGCTGGGACGCCGCGCTCCGGTCCCTGGCGGCACTTGGGCATCCGGCGCGGCCAAAGCCGAGGTTCGGGCACGGAGCGGAGACGCGGGTGGGGCCGTACGCGCTCGTCGCGTCGTTCCACCCAAGCCAGCAGAACACGTTCACCGGACGGCTGAACGACGCAATGATCAACGCGGTGCTCGCGCGCGCCCGCGAGCTCGCGACGTAACGCGCGGGCCGGCCGGCTGTCCTGGCTCGACCCGTGGGTTTCGGCGCGCCGCTACGCCGGGGCGTTCGCCCGCCAGCGCTCGAGGTAGCGGTCGAGGCGGTCGAACACGACTCCGTCGAGGGACTTTGCCTCGGCGATGAACCGCTCGACGAGGCGCATCCGGTGGCCGCGCCCGATGCACTCCGGGTGCATCGTCACCATCAGCAGACCGCCCGGCTCGTGCTCCCACGCCCAGCGCAGCTCCTCGGTCCAGATCTCGAGCACCTTCGACGGCGCCGCGAGCGCGCCGCGCGACGGTCCCGGCTCGAAATGCGGCCAGTCGTCCATGGCCCAGTAGACCGGCACCTCGACGAGGTTGCTGTCGCGGCCCCACCGTGTGCCGTCGGTGGTGGAGTGTCGGTCACCGTGACGAACGGCGTACGGAAAGAAGTCGCCTGCCATGAGCGACGAGTCGTAGCCGTACCCCGCCTCCTCGACCAGTTCGAGCGTGTCGGTGCCGAGCGACCAGTACGGCGCACGAAAGCCCAGGACGTCCGAGCCCCACGCTTTCCCAACCGCCTCGCGCGACCGCCCGAGGATCTCGCGTTGCTCGTCCCGCGGCAGCTCCGCGAAGTCCTCGTGGTACCAGCCGTGGCAGGCCAGCTCGTGGCCGCCGTCGACGATCGCCCGCGTGCTGTCGGGGAACGTCACGAGCGTGTGGCCGGGGATGAACCACGTGCTCGGGATGCCCTCGCGCGCGAGCAGCTCGAGGATGCGCGGCGCCGCGACCCGCGGCCCGAACTCGCCGTGCGAGAGCTTCACGGGCGGGTCGCCGCGGCGAACCGAGTCGGAGATCGAATCGTGATCGAACGTCAGCGCCACGGTCAGCCGGGGGAGCGCGGTCGAGTCGGCCAAGGGAACCTCCAGCTGCGGCTCTCGATCGTAGCCGCGTCGGCGTCCCGGGGCGGGCTCCCGCTACCATTCGGGCGGCATGGCGACGGAACGTGACTTCTACCTGATCCTTGGCGTCGAGCGAACGGCGACCGACGCCCAGATCAAGCGCGCCTACCGCAAGCTCGCCCAGCAATGGCATCCCGACGTCAACAAGGAAGCCGGCGCCGAGGAGCGGTTCAAGGAGATCAGCGAGGCGTACCAGGTCCTGTCCGATCCGGAGCGCCGACAGCGCTACGACATGTTCGGTCGGGCCGGGGTCGGCGGCGATGCGGGCGCCGGATACACCGGGTTCGGCGGGTTCGGCGACATCTTCGACGCCTTTTTCGGTGGCGCCGCGGCGGGTGCTCGTCGCGGTCGGCCCCAAGGCGGGGCGGACCTCCGCTACGACCTCCGGATCTCGTTCGAGGAGGCCATCCGCGGGACGGAGAAGGAGATTGAGTTCCCCGTCCTGGAGCGCTGCGAGACGTGCGACGGCTCGGGCGCGAAGCCTGGCACGACGCCCATCAGCTGCCCGCAGTGCAACGGCCGCGGCGAAATCCGGAGCGTGCGGCAGACGATGCTCGGCCAGATGGTCAATGTCACGACGTGCCCGCGGTGCGGCGGCGACGGCCGGATCGTCGAGGACCCCTGTCCGACATGTCACGGGGAGGGCCGCGTCGAGAAGACCCGAACCCTGCGGGTGACGATCCCGCCCGGGATCGACGAGGGACACCAGATCCGTCTGTCGAACGAGGGCGAGGCGGGGCCGCGGGGCGGTCCGGCGGGCAGCCTCTACGTCGCCGTCCACGTGACGCCACATCCGAAGCTCAAGCGCGAGGGCACCGAGCTCGTCTACGAGGCCGACGTGTCGATCGCGCAGGCGGCGCTCGGGACGCGGATCGCGGTCCCGACCGTCGACGGCGACGAGGAGGTCGAGATCAAGGCAGGGACCCAGCCGGGCACGGAGATCAGGCTGCGCGGCAAGGGCGTCGCGCACGTCCGACGCGCCGGGTCCCGCGGCGACCTCCACGTGTTCGTCAACGTCGTCGTCCCGACGAAGCTGTCCAAGCGCCAGCGCGACCTGCTGGAGGACTTCGCGGAGGAGAGCGGCGAATCCCTGTCCGGGAACGGGACGGGGACGGGGATCCTCGACCGGGTGCGAGACGCGCTCGGCTGACGGAAAGCGCGCCGTCGCCGCCGCGCGCGATCCGGCCCGCGTGCCGGCCTCGGGCCGAGCGTGGCTCGAGCTCGCCGTCGAAGCCGATGTCGAGGCCGTCGAGGCCGTGAGCGAGATCCTCGCCCGCGTGTCGACCGGCGGCACGAGCGTGGAGCCCGCGTTCGAGCTCGTCGACGAGGGGCTGGGGGCGCGGGTGGACGGCACGCGGCCCGCCGTCGTTCGCGGGTACGTGCCGGCGGGGGACGCGGGCGCGGCCGAGCGCGCGGTCGCGGACACGACCCAGGCGCTCGGGCACCTCCAGGCATTCGGCCTTCGGCCGATCGGGCAGCTCCGGACGAGGATCGTCGCCGAGGGCGACTGGGCGGAGGCGTGGAAGGAGCACTTTCCGGTGCTCCGGATCGGGCGGCGGATCATCATCCGGCCGACCTGGCGCCGCCACCGGGCGGAGCCGGGCGACATCGTCCTCGAGCTTGACCCCGGGATGGCGTTCGGGACGGGGCTGCACCCCACGACCCGCCTCTGCCTCGCGGCGCTCGAGGGCAGCGCGGATGCCGGCCGCGTCGAGGGCGCGACGGTGCTCGATGTCGGCTGCGGATCCGGGATCCTGACGATCGCGGCCGCGAAGCTCGGCGCGGCGCGCGTCCTTGCCGTCGACACTGACCCTCTCGCAGTGGAGGCAACCGAAGCGAACGCGCGTCGGAACGGCGTGGCGACACTCGTCGCGGCCCGCCGCGGATCGCTACCGACCGGCGACGGTCCGTTCGACATCGTCCTCGCCAACCTCATCGCGTCGCTGCTCGTCGAGCTCGCGCAGTCGCTCCGCGACGAGCTCCGGCCCGTTGGAACGCTCCTCGCGTCCGGGATCTTTGTCGACCGCGAGGGCGACGTTCGGGACGCGTTCGCCGCAGCCGGCCTGGACGTGTTGGAGCGGACCACAGAAGGCGATTGGGTCGCACTCGAGGCGCGCCGGCGCGACTGAAGGCCGGCCGAAGGGTCGCCCGCGCCGCCGCGCCTACAATCGGTCGCCATGCCGGCGTTCTTCCCGCTGCTCCTCGTCACGCACATCGTGCTCGCCGTCGCGCTGTTCGTGCCGTCGATCCTGCTGCCGTTCGC
>DATFPL010000115.1:0-7743 GCA_035264845.1 Candidatus Limnocylindrales bacterium
ACGAGGAGCGCGTCGGCGTCGCAGTCGGCGTCGATCGACACCAGCCGCAGGACGTTGCCGCTCGTCTCGCCCTTGCGCCACAGCGTCCCGCGCGAGCGGGAATGGAAGTGGACCTCGCCGGTCCGGATCGTCGCGTCGAGCGCCGCGGTGTCCATCCAGGCGAGCATCAGGACGCGCCCGTCCAACGCGTCCTGGACGACGGCCGGAACGAGGCCGTCGGCACCGAACCGGACGGCGGGGACCGTGTCCGTCACGCCGCAGCGGGCGTGTCGCGAACCGGGAGGCCGGCTTCGGCCATCGCCGCCTTGACGGAAGCGATCGAGTGAATGCGGCGATGGAAGATCGAGGCGGCGAGGACCGCATCGGCGCCACCGTCGCGGACGGCAGCGACGAAGTCAGCGGGACCCGCGGCGCCGCCGGACGCGATCACGGGAACCGGGACGCGAGACGAGATCGCGCGGAGGAGCTCCGTGTCGAAACCGCTCCGCGTGCCATCCCGGTCGATCGACGTGACGAGGACCTCGCCGGCGCCAAGGTCGACGGCTCGTTCCGCCCACTCGACGGCGTCGACGCCGGTCGCGTCACGGCCGCCGCGGACGGCGACCTGCCACGTCGCGCCGCCCGCCGCGCGGCTCGCGTCGATGGCGACGACGACGGCCTGCCGCCCGAACCGCGCTGCACAGCGCGAGATGAGCGTCGGCTCCACGACCGCAGCCGTGTTGAGCGACACCTTGTCTGCCCCCGCACGGAGAACATCGCGCATCTCGAGGACGCTGCGGACTCCGCCGCCGACCGTCAGCGGCACGAACGCCCGCCGTGCAGTCCGCTCGACGACGTCGAGGAGTGTCGCCCTGCCCGCGGGTGCCGCGGTGATGTCGAGGAAGACAAGCTCGTCCGCCCCTTCTGCCGCGTAGCGCGCGGCGAGCTCGGCCGGGTCGCCCTCATCGACGAGGTCGACGAAGCGGGTTCCCTTGACGACACGGCCGTCGGCTACGTCGAGGCACGGGATGACTCGGCGGCGGAGCATCAGCGCACCGCTCCCGCGACCGCGGGCTCGTCGGCGCCTGCCACAGCGGCGATCGCGACGAAATTTTCGAGGAGCCGAAGGCCGTCGCGACCGCTGCGCTCGGGGTGGAACTGGACGCCGAGGAGCGGTCCTCGCGCGACGACGGACGTGAACGCCCGCCCGTGCGTCGTCCGCGCAACGACGGCGTCGGCGGCGTCGGCATCCGGGGTGCCTGCGTACGAGTGGACGAAGTAGAAGTCCGCGCCATCGTCGATCCCCGCCAGGAGCGGATGCTCGACTACCCGCTCGACCTGGTTCCAGCCGATGTGCGGGAGCGTTGGAGCGTCGAGGAGGCGGATGGTGCGACCTGGAAGCACGCCGAGTGTCTCGGCGCCGTCCTCGTCGCTCGCCTCGAACAGGAGCTGGAGCCCCAGGCAGATCCCGAGGTACGGGCGGCCAGCCGCGATCCAGCGGAGGATCGGGTCGACGAGCCGGGCGCGAGAGAGGCGGCGCATCGCCGGCGCGGCCGCTCCGACGCCCGGGACGACGAGCGCGGCGAGGCCGTCGAGGTCGTCGGCATGGCGCACGAAGACCGGCTCGGCGCCGACGACACCGAGGGCCTGGTCGATGCTGACCAGGTTGCCGGCCCCGTAGTCGACGACGCCGACGCGGAGTCGACGGGCGGTCATCCGGCCACGCCCTTCGTCGACGCGACGCCGGATCGGCGCGGATCCGGCTCGCTCGCATCGCGCAGCGCGCGCCCCAGCGCCTTGAACGCGGCCTCCGCGAGATGGTGGTCGTTTCGACCGGTGCCACGGACGTGGATCGTCGCGGCCGCAGTCCGGGTGAACGCCTCGAGCGCGTGCTCCACGAGCTGGAGTGGCAGCGCCCCGGCGCGCTCGCCGCGGAACGGCAGGTCGACGACGCTGTACGCGCGACCGCCGACGTCGACGATCGCCGTTGCGACGGCCTCGTCCATCGGCACGCTCGAATCGCCGAAGCGCCGGATGCCGGCTCGTGCGCCGAGCGCTTCGCCGAACGCGGCGCCCAGGACCACGGCGACGTCCTCGACGGTGTGGTGCTCGTCGACGTCGAGGTCGCCGGTCGCGCTGATGTCGATGTCGAACAGGCCGTGATGCGCGAGCGACGACAGCAGGTGGTCGTAGAAGCCGACGCCCGTCGAGATGCTGGCCGAGCCCGTGCCGTCGAGGACGACCGTGACCGTGACGTCGGTCTCGCGGGTTCGCCGGCTCACGGTCGCGCGGCGCTCCCCAACGCGGTCGAAAGTTCCGAACGATGTCGTCATTCCGTTGTTTCCTTGGCGATCTCGCGGGCGGCCTCGATCAGCCTGTCGTTCTCGGCGGTGTCCCGCACCGTGACGCGGATGTAGCTCGCCAGGGGGTGGCCCTCACCGAACGTCCGCGGGACGAGGCCGCGGCGGAGGAGGCCATCCGCGACGACGCCGGCGCGGTCGACGGACGCAAACCCGGCGAGCAGGAAGTTCGTGACCGACGGCCCGACGTCCCAGCCGGCGTCTCGGAGGCCTCGGGCGAGGCGATCCCGTTCGCGCTCGACGCGAGCGAGGTTCGCTTCGAGGATCGAGTCGTCGGACAGTGCGCCGGTGACGACCGTGACGGAGACTGTCGACACCGATCCCGGAGGCCGGTACGGCGCCATCTCCGCGATGATCTCCGGACGGGCCAGCGCGAACCCGACGCGGAGCCCGGCGAGCGCGTAGGCCTTGCTCGCGGTCCTGATCACGATGAGCCGCGGATACCGCTTGCGGAGGCCGACGAGCGACGTCCCGACGAACTCGGCGTAGGCCTCGTCGAGGACGACGACCGGTGGCGTTCGGTCGGTGGCCGCGGCTTTGCTCGCGAGCTCGTCGAGGAGCGCCTCGATTGCGCCGGGCGGCTCGGCGAGGCCGGTCGGGTTGTTCGGGCTGCAGAGCCACACGACGTTCGCTTCGCTCGCCGCCGCGGCGACGCTCGCGACATCGAGGCTCCAGCCTTCGTCGGCCGAGCGCCGCCCGACAGCGATCACGCGCGCGCCTCGCTGCTCCGTCACGACTCGATACATCGCGTAGGTCGGGGTGGGGACGATGGCGGCGGTGCCCGGACCCAGGAACGTCTTGGCAATCACGTCGAGGATCTCGTCCGCACCGGCACCCACGAGGAGCTCGTCCCGGCCGACGCCGTAGCGCCCTGCTGCGGCGTCGACGAGGCGACCGTAGTCCGACGGCGGGTACTCCGACAGCGGGGTGACGAACCTGCCGTCGGCGAGGATCCGGGCCGCCAGGTCGGGCGGGGCAGGGGACGTGTTGAGGTCGAACCGGATGATTCGGTCGAGCGGGATGCCGTAGCGGGCCGCGACCTCGTCGTCGGTCGCCTCCCAGCTGTACGACGCGGGAGCGCTCGGCGGCGTCCAGGTGACGGGAGTGATGGCGTCGCGCGTCATCGGGCGCGGTCCTCGTCCCGGAACCGGATTTCGACCGCCTCGCGGTGGGCGAGCAGCCCTTCGGCGGTCGCGAGGACGCCGATCGACGCGCGGATCGACGCGAGGCCCTCGCGGCTGATCCGCTGGACCTGCATGAACCTGCCGAACGTCTCGACTGCGAGCGGACCGGCGCCACGGGCGAGCCCGCCGGTCGGCAGCACGTGGTTCGCGCCGGTCGCGTAATCGCCCGCCGATTCGGGCGCCCAGGGCCCGACGAACAGCGACCCGGCGTTGCGCAGCCTCACGACCGTCTCCTCGAGCGGCTCGACGTCGACCGACAGGTGCTCCGGCGCGTACGCGTTGACGAAGTCGATGGCCGCATCGAGCGTCCGCGCGAGGACGATGGCACCGTGATCGGCAAGGGCGCGTTCGAGAATCGCGGCGCGCGCGGCCGTCTCGAGCTGCGCCGCGACGTTTCGCTCCACGGCGTCGGCGAACGCGGCGTGCGTCGTTACCAGGATCGCGGGCGAGTCGACGCCGTGCTCCGCTTGCGTGATGAGGTCCGCCGCCACTCGAGCCGGGTCGGCCGGCGGCGCGGCGAGGACCATGCCCTCCGACGGTCCGGCGGGAAGGTCGATGCCGACCTCGCCGGCGAGCTCGAGCTTGGCCGCGGTCACCCACGCGTTGCCGGGGCCGACGATGAGATCCGCCGGTTCGACGCCTTCGGCCCGGAGACCGAACGCGAGCGCGGCGACGGCCTGCGCCCCGCCGGCGACGACGAACGCGTCCACTCCCAGCAATCCCGCCGCACCCAGGAGGATGTCGTCGACGGTGCCGTCCGGCCGCGCGGGCGACGCGACGACGGTCGTGCCGACGCCGGCGACGCGCGCCGGGACGACGGTCATGACGAGCGACGACGGATACGGCGCGGTACCGCCCGGGACGTAGCAGCCGACACGGTCGACGGGCGTCCAGCGGCGCTCGATGTCGATGCCGGGCGCCACCGCCGTCGTCTTCGACTCGGGCCCCTGGGACTCGGCGAACCGTCGAACGTTCGCGATCGCCTGATCCAGCGCTTCGCGAACGGCGGGATCGAGACGTGCCGTGGCGGCCTCGAGCTCGTCGCGGCCGATGACGAGGCGGCCGCCGGCGAGACCGCCACCGAAGCGCTCGTTGAGGGCGCGAACTGCGGACGGATCGGCCCGAACTGCGTCGACGATGGCGCGAGCGCCGTCGCGAACGGAGCGGTTTGGGACCGCGCCGCGGCGTGTGAGGCGCTTCACGGTCGCGGCGACGTCGGCGTTCGTCGCCGCGTCGGCGAGGTCGATCCGCTGGAGCGCGAGCTGCGTCGTGGCGGTCACGCGACGATCTTCTCGATCGGCAGGACGAGGATCCCGGACGCTCCGGCGGCCTTGAGGCGCGGGAGCAGGTCCCACACGTCATCGGACCCGACGACGGAGTGGATCGCGATCATGCCCTCGTGGGCGAGCGGGATGACCGAGGGGGATTCGAGGCCAGGGAGCAGCGCCTCGAGGTCGCTGAGCTTGGCGGCGGGCGCGTTCATCATCAGGTACTTCCGGCCGCGCGCGGCGATCACCGCCGACAGCATCGTGTCGATGGCGCGGACTTCGGCGGAGCGGTTTCGATCCGCGCCGGGGTTCGCGATCAGTACGGCCTCCGAATCGAGGACGTCGCCGATCGCGCGGAGGCCGTTCATCACGAGCGTCGAGCCGGTCGAGACGAGGTCGACGATCGCCTCGGCCAGCCCGAGCCGCGGCGCGACCTCGACGGCGCCGGAGATCTGGATCACGTCGACGGGAATTCGACGCTCCTCGAAGAAGCGGCGGGTCGTGTTCGGGTGCGCGGTCGCGACGCGAAGGCCGGCAAGCTCGTCGAGGGAACGGTACGGCGTGTCGGCCGGGACCGCGGCGGCGAGGCGGCATCGGCCGTACCCCAGCGTCCTGATCCGCGGCAGCTCCGCGCCGGTCTCCGCGAGGAGGTCAAGACCGGTGACGCCGAGATCGGCAACGCCGTCGCCGACGAACTCGATGATGTCGTTGGTTCGAACGAACAGGATGTCGAGGTCGAGGTTCTGAACGCGCGCGACGAGCGAGCGGTCGTGCTCCTCGAAGACGAGGCCGGCGTCGCGAAGCAGCTGGACGGTCGGCTCGACGAGCCGGCCCTTGTTCGGGACGGCGAGCCTGAGGCGCTTGGTCATCGCTCGGAGGCGACAGGATACGGGCGCCCGCCGCGGACCCGGTCGAGCATCAGGCGGTAGCCACCCTCGCCGTGGTTGAGCCACGAGGCGATCCGCGTGATGGTCGCCGTGCTCGCTCCGGTGTCCCGCGAGATCTCCGCGTAGTGGCGGCCGGCATGGAGCTGACGGACGACGGCCCACCGCTGCGCCATGTCGCGGAGCTCGCCGAGCGTGCAGAGGTCGCGGAAGAAGCGGCGAGCCTCGTCGACGTCCTCGAGCGCGAGGATCGCCTCGAACAGTGCGTCCATGTCGTCCGTGCGCCAGGTCTCGTCGACCGCCATCGTTGTGCCCCACTAACGTGCTAACGTATTAGCGTGCTAAAACGCTACCACGGCGCGGAGGGGAGCGCAACCTTCGACGTGATCCCGGCGATCGACCTTTACGGCGGCCGTGTGGTCAGGCTCAGCCAGGGCGACTTCGAGCGGGAGACGGCGTACTCCGCCGAGCCGGCGAGCGTCGCGGCCGCGTTTCTCGCGGCCGGCGCGCGCACGCTCCACGTCGTCGACCTCGATGGGGCACGGTCCGGCCGGCCGGCGCAACGGGAGGCGGAGGCGGCAATCCTCGACACGGCGCGCAACAGGGCTGCGTGCCAGGTCGCCGGGGGCCTTCGAACCGGCGACGACGTCGCAGCCGCCCTCGACCTCGGTGCGGCCCGCGTGGTGGTCGGTACTGCGGCGCTCGCCGATCCTGCATTCGCGGCGCGCCTCGTCGCGGAACATGGTGTGGACCGGATCGTCGTCGCCCTCGACGTTCGGGACGGCGTCGCCGTCGGCGAGGGGTGGCGTGAAGGCGCGGCGGGCGTCGGAGTCGACGACGCGATCGCGAGGCTCTCGGCCGCCGGCATCGGGACGTTCGCCGTCACGGCGATCGATCGTGATGGCCTCCTCGGCGGTCCCGACGTCGCGCTCCTCGAGCGACTCGTGGCGCTGCGTATCGGCGACGTCATCGCGTCGGGCGGCATCGCGGGCATCGACGACATCGGCCGCGTTCGCGACATCGGCTGCGTCGGCGTCATCGTCGGGCGCGCGATCTACGAAGGTCGCGTCGACCTCGCAGCGGCGGTCGCGGAGTACGCGACCGGCTAGGGGACCGTCACCGTCGCGAGGTCCAGGCGGGATCGGCCTCCTCGATCCACTCGGTGTCGAATCGCGGCGCGCCGTGGATCGCCGTCAGCCGCAGCTCCGTCGTGCCCGTGTTGGTGAAACCGTGCGGGACCATCGACGGCGCGACGAGCACGCGACGCCCGCTGGCCACGATCTCGTCGTCTCCGACGCGGAACGTCCCCTCGCCGGACTCGAGGACGAACACTTCCGGATACGGATGCCGGTGCACCCGCGGTCCGACACCGGGCGCGGCGTGGACGAGGATGATCGAGAACGGGACGTCGCCGTGGTCGGCGCCGACGAAATCGTGCGCGCTCTCGGTGTGTGGCAGGTCGTCGAGGTCGATCGCCATCAGTGCGCCGCGACCTCCTCCTTGCGGTGGTCCGCGATGACCTTGTCCGCGATGTGCGACGGGACCTCCTCGTAGTGATCCAGGGTTGCGGTGAACGTTCCCCGGCCGCCGGTCAGCGACCGCAGCTCCGTCGCGTAGCTGAACAGCTCGGCCTGCGGGACGTGCGCGGTGATGATCTGCACTCCGTCCGACATGTCCATCCCGAGCACCCGGCCGCGCCGGCCGTTGAGGTCGCGGTTGACCTCGCCCATGTTCGCCTCGGGAATGCGGATCTCGACGGTCATGATCGGCTCGAGGAGCGCGGGCTTCGCCTGCTGGACCCCTTCCTTGAGGGCCATCGAGGCCGCGATCTTGAACGACAGCTCGTTCGAGTCGACGTTGTGGAATGAGCCGTCGTAGAGCGTGGCCTTGAAGTCGCTCAGCGGGTAGCCGGCGACGACTCCCTCGGCCGCGGTCTCGCGGATGCCCTTCTCGACGCCCGGGAAGAACTGCTTGGGCACGGACCCGCCCACGATCCGCTCGGCGAACGTGACCCCGCCGCCGGGGTTCGGCTCCAGCTCCAGCCAGACGTCGCCGAACATCCCGTGGC
>DATFPL010000116.1:0-6816 GCA_035264845.1 Candidatus Limnocylindrales bacterium
GGTCGACCGCCGGATTGCACTCCCCGTGTGCAGGAAGCGTGTGTTGCACACCCGGTGAGCACGATCGCGAACGAGCAGGGCCGCGAAGTCGCCGCTCCGCCCGCTCGTTCGCTCGGTTGCACATCCCGTGTGCAACGGCAGAGTGCCGCCGCCGCGGCGCCGTCACGACGCCCGCTCGCCCGGCCGCGGTGTCCAGCAGCGGCTCGCGAGCGGCCCCCGCACCCCGAGTGATGGCTCCGTGCAATCCCCCGCTTCCGAACTGCAGCCTCGCCTCAACCGGGCGTCGCGATGCTGGACGAACAAGGAGGAGTTCGCATGTCCGACAGCGATCATCGCCACGGTCCCGCCAGCGAGGGCCGGCTCCCGGATCCCGACGAGGCCGACGACGCGGGCGCGTACATCGGCCGGATGCCGGAGCGCTCGACGGAGACGATCCCGGGCGGCCTGAGCCCCGCCGACGAGCGGGTTTCCGCCGTCGCGACGCAGCCTTCGGGCGGTGGCGCGGACGAGCGCCCGTCGGCCCTCAGGGGTGACGAAACGCCGCACGGCCACCGAACCGGCGAACGCGCCAACGACGATCGGCGGCGCGAGGCGGGCGACCGTGACTGACTGGCTGAAGCCCCGCGCGATGCCGCCCGAGACCGTATCGACGGAGGAGTTCGCGACGCCGAGCGGCGTCGTGGGACCGCTCGATACCTCCACGACCGGCGACGCCGACACCGACGCACTCGACGACGAGCTGGACGTGCCGGCCGGCACGGCTCCGATCGGTCACAGCGCGACCGCCAGCGGCGGCGGCTACGGATCGCCGAGCGGCCGCGGCTCGGGCGGGAGCGGGGAGGCGACACCTGACAGCTCGCACGCGGGCGAGGATGACCAGACCGACTGGCTCCGCGATGCGCCGGGCGGCAGCCCGGATGTCGGAGGGACGAATCGATGACCGACGACCGCTACCTGCCCGGCGAGCTGCCGACCGACGAGGACGACATCGACACGGCCTTCGATCCGCCGCACCGCGCGGAGGACATGGCCGCCGGCCAGGGCGCGAGCGACGGCGCCTATGCCGTTCCCGCGGAGGATGTCGCGCAGCTCGCCGGCATCCGCGACCCGGTCGACCAGACGGCGGTGACACCGTCGGAGGAGATCGATCGACTCGGCGTCATCACCGACACGCGCGTCCTCGAGGGCGACCTCGAGGCGCGGCCGCCGGGAAGCGACCAGCCCGACGAGCCGGACGTCGCAAACCTCGAGCTGCTCGTCCAGGACGAGCTTCGCGACGGTGAGACGGACGATCCGGGCGAGGCTGCCGAGGAAGGCATGCCCTACGTCCCGCCGGTCGATCCGCCGGTCGTGAGGGGCGAAGGATGGGACCCGCAGATCGCGGCGGGCTTCGGCACGACGGCGGACGACGAGCCGTTCGACGCCGACCACCACGGCCAGGCGATGTACGCGCTCGACGAGCGCACGGAGCGCGTCCGCGAAGCCCTCGCGAGCCACGCCGAGACGAGCGGCCTCGTCGACCGGCTGTCGTTCGACACGATCGGCTCGCGGATCATCGTTGAAGGAATCGTCGACGACCTCGACGACGAGGATCAGATTCTCGGCGTGATCGCCGAGGTCGACGGCATCACCGACATCGTCAACCGGATCGAGATCGCCGCGCTCGAGTAGGGGAACGGCGCCGCGGCGATGGGGCGCCGCGATCGAGCTCGCGCCGACGCGGCGGGCACGGCCGCGCCGCGCGCGGCCGCCGGAGTTACTGCCCGAAGACGCGGTCGCGGAACCTCGCCCAGAACCACGACTCGCTGGCAAGCGCCTCGAGGCGGTCCGCATCGAGCTCCGCGACCGGGCACGTCCCGTGGACGAACCGTCCCGTTACCCGGTCGACACGCCCGACGAACGGCTCGTGGCAGTACGGGCACCACAGTCCGGTGGGTCGGCTGTATCGGGGCTGCCCGCCGGACAGCCCCATTCGCGCCGCCGTCACGGGTCGAGCCGGCCGGTCGAGACGAGCGACCGAATGAACAGCAGCGCCTCGACCTCGCGGATCCGCCAGCCGACTCGCGTCACGTCGAGACCGGCGAGATGCGCCGCCAGGTTGCCGGCTTCTCCCTCGGTCCAGCCGATCGCCCGCAGGCCGCGGTAGGCGGCGCGAACGGAGTCGGCTCGCGCCGCCGCCTGGCGTCGGGCCGCTGGGATGAATGCCGGCTGATTGATCATCGGATTCGTGCGCGCTCCGGTGCTATCTGGTGCCGCAACGCTAGGCGCGAATGTTTGCGGAGGAGCCGCGTCGCGCGGCGTCCGCGATTGCAGTCCGATTGCACGGAACCGCTTCGGATGGCGCTGTCTTTCGGTTGTTATGGAACGCCTCCGAGGCGATTCCGAAAGTGACCCCGGCGACCGGCGACACTGACCGCACGACGCCGGCGTGGCGCGCGGACGGGGTGACGGAAGGACGGGGTTCGCGAGATGACGGAGAACAGGTTCGCCCGGCTCCGCGTCCGCACCCGGTCCGGTCGACGACGATGATCCGCGTCTACATGGAGCCAGGTGTGCTCCTCGTCCAGTCCGGCGCCGACCACACGAAGGGGACGCGCGTCGCGCCCGACGCGGCGGAGGCGCTCAGCAATCTCGCCGAGACCGGGCACGAGCTCGTTCTCGTCACGAGCGAGCGAGTCGCCCTCCCCGACGGCTTCCCGGACATCCGCAAGACGCCGCGGATCGAGCCGGCGCCTTCGACCTCGTGGTTCCTGACGACCGATCCGGACCTCTGCGGGAGGCGACTGCCGGGATTGAAGACGGTCCTCGTCGGTCCGGGTCCGGCGACGCACAAGGCAACGATCCAGCGGTGCGACATCCGGACGCGGGACCTGAACGCCGCGGTCATCGAGATCCTCGCCCGCGAAGCGATGGCGCCCGTCGGATGAGGCAGGTCCGAGCCGCCGCCGCGGCACTCGTCATCGCGGTCGCCGTCGCCCTCGCGGCGTGCGGCGGCGACAACAAGGGGAGCGCCGGTCCGAGCGGCAACCAGATTCAGCCGACCCCGGTACTGGCGTCGCCGGCCTCGTCGTAGTCGACTAGCGGCCCGTTTCCTGCCCGTACCCGGTCGCGGGGTCGATCGGGCCCGTTCCGTCTGAGCCGCTTCGCTTGAGCGCCCCAGCCTCGTTGGTTCCGCCCTCCTCGTCGACGGCCTCCGCGCCTGCCCCTGCGGCCGCTCCGATTACGGCGCCCGGGATGGCGCCGAACGGCCCGGCGACGGCAGTGCCAGCGATCGCACCCGATGCCGCGCCGGTGTGGGCCGCCGAATCGACGCCCGCGCGATCCGGGTCGCCCTTCCGTTCGGTCGCCGGCGCCCGACCGGTCGGGCCGGTCATCTCGCCGTGGAGCTCGTCGTCGCGGTGTGGCGGCCGTTCGCGACCGGCCCGCTCGACGAGGTCGGACCCGGGCTGCTTCGCGCGGTCGCTGCCGTGGGGATCCAGGTCGGTCATGGGTGGGCTCCTCGACGTCGCGTTTCGGTCAGCGTCACGCGACCGGCGTCAGCGGCGACGGCCAGGCGGCCGTCCGCGCGCGACGGCCGCATTACACGTCGTGTGCCGCCGCTGTAACACGGTGTGGAACCGGTCGCGACGTGCGGGCAACGCCGCCGCGGCGACGATCGCGGGAGAGGAGGCGACCATGACGAGCGACACGACGGCCACCGACGACGCAGTCACGAGCGGGAGCGACACGCGTCCGTCGCGGACGCTCCGGCGCCCCGTCCTCGTCGACGTCGCCCAGGAAGCGGCGACCCTGCTCGACGAGCCGCAGGACGCCGGCCGCGACCGCAACTCCCGAACGATCGCGACGACGGACCGGATGCGGATCACGTTGACCGCGCTTCGCGCCGGCGCGGAGATGGGCAGCGAGGAGACGAACGACACGCTCGCGGTGCAGGCGCTCGAGGGTGAGCTCGCGCTGACCGTCGACGGGATGGACATCGAGCTCCGCGACGGCCAGCTCGCGACGGTCGAATCGCCGTCGCCGTGGACGATCCGCGCGACGACCGACGCGGTCCTCCTCATCACCGTCGCGCTCGGCACGCGGCCGTCCGGCGGTTGAGCCCCGACGCGACGACGCGAGCCGGTCGCAAGGCCGCGAACGGCCGAACCGCGGGCCTCGATCCCGCGCTGCTCACGTCGTTCCACGGTGTCGCCTACTGCCACGTCCCGGCGGATGAGCCGATCCGCCTCGAGCGGCTCGTGTCCGCGGACGGATCGGACGATCGCTGGAACCGCCCCGGCGAGCCGACGCTCTATCTCGCCTGCGACCTCGCGATCGCGGTCGCCGAGCTGGGCCGGCATGCCGACCTCTACCCCGGAATGCCGCCGTACCGGCGACGGCTCCTCGCGCTGTCGGTGGCCGTCGACGACCTCGCGGACCTCCGCCGCGACGAGGTCCGTGCAGCCGTCGGAATCGACGTCGCGCAGCTTCGCGACCGTGACGTCGCGAGGGATGTGGCCGAGCGCCTCCGCCGCGAACCGGATTGCAACGGGCTGATCGTTCCCTCCGTCGCCTTCCTCGACGATCCCGCGCGCGGCAACCTCGTCGTCTTCATGGACCGGTTCGGTGCCGGGATCCACGACATCCATCGCGGAACGGCGGATGCCGGCCTCATCGAGCTGCGGCCCGCCATCGCTCGTTAGACGATCAGCCTCCGGAGGACCACGCGATGACCGACGACCGACAGCCGCTCGTGGACGAGGACCGCACGCTGCCCGACCCCGCCGACAAGGATCAGCCCGCGGAGGGCGGGCGCGAGGAGGCCGAGGACGGCGACGCGACGGACACGGAAGCGGCGGCGGACTGACCGCCTCGGGAGGGGAGAATCGGGGCCGGCCTCCATGGGGTGTTACCCCCAAGGGGCACGAGGCCAGCCCCCGCGGTGCACGTTCCGCGGGAACGGGTTTCGCAACGATGAAACGCGGCGCGGACGTGTTGCGTCGGCGTTACAGCGGTCCGGGGCGTGGTCAGGCCTCCGCGACGTACCGCCGCTCGCCGGTCCTCGCGTCGAGCAGCACGCGCATCCGGCGTCCGCTCGTCGGGTCGATGAAAACCTCATCGGTGGGCTGGAAACGGGCATCGATCGGCTCTGTCTCGCCGCCGCCGGGCCCTGGCGCGTCGTGGCTCCGCTCGGCTGCTTCCGAGCGATAGCGCGTCCGCTCGAGGACCGCGGCTACGGCAAGGACGCCGCCGGAGAACACGAGCCAGAGGCCGGCCCCGGAGCCGGCGATCGGGACCGACAGGGTCACGAGCCCGGCCACCATGAGCAGGATGCCAATGCCGAGGACCAGGCCCCGCATCGTTCCGAGCGCGCCCACGGTTATTCGGCGGCCTGCTTCGCCTTCGCGTCCGGGACGACGACGACCGCCGTGCCGTAGGCGACGATCTCCGACATCGTGCTCGCGAGCTCGGTGCTGTCGAACCGCATCGAGATGACGGCGTTCGCCCCGAGCATGGTCGCGTTCTGGACGAGGCGGTCGATCGCCTGACGGCGGGTGTCCTCGAGCAGCTCCGTGTACTCGTGGATCTCGCCGCCGACGAGCGAACGGAGGCCGGCCGTGAAGTTGCCGGCAAGGCCCCGACTCCGGACGACGAGCCCGAATACCTGGCCCTTCGTCTCGCTGACACGGTGTCCGGCGACGAAGGGGGTGGTCGCGACGATCATGGGTTCTCCTCTCCGGTGGCGGCGTGGTCGAGGTGGCCCGAACGGGGCCCCGCTGTCGGCGCGGCCGCGCGGCGCGCGGTGCACTCGGCGCATGGACAGCGATCTCGCAAAACGGCGAACGTGTAGTAGCCCGTGTGGTGGCCGTCACCCCATTCCGGCGCGACCGCGTAGTTGCCGACGAGATGGATGTCGACCATCCGGGTCTGGTCAGGTGTCAGCGTTGGGCGCGAGTCGAGCCAGCCGGGCATGCCGGCCTCGCCGCGGCAGTAGGCGCAGGGACAGAGCCACCGAAGCGGGACGAAGTCGTAGACCGTGCGGTGGCCGTCCTGCCACGCGATCTCGACCGTGCGGGCCTCGCGGTCGGCGTGGATCTTCGTCGGGACGGTCGGGGAGAGGGTGGCGCTCACGCAGCCATTGTAGGTGCGGCGACCCGTCGGGCCCGCCGCCGGGCCACCGCCGCTGCGGCGCCGGCCGAGCCTCGAGGCGCCGCGTGGGACCATCGGGTCAGCCGTGTCCCCCAGCCGCGGCGGCTATCCTCCCCGGGTGTCCCTCGTCGTCGATCGCGTCAGCAAGCGATTCGGGTCCGTCGTCGCTCTCGACGGGATGACCTTCGAGGTCCCGCGGGGCCAGGTCTTCGGGTTCCTCGGCGCGAACGGCGCCGGAAAGACGACGACGATGCGAATCGCTCTCGGCGTCCTCCACCCGGACGCGGGCTCGATCGCCTGGAACGGCGTCCCGACCGCGCACCTGCCACGCGGCACGTGGGGCTACCTCCCGGAGGAGCGCGGCCTCTATCCGCGAATGACGGTCCTCGACCAGCTCGTCTATTTCGCCGGCCTGTACGGCGTCCCACGCGAGCGAGCCGCCCGCGAAGCCCGAGCGTGGCTGGCCCGCTTCCGCGTCCCGGAGTTCGCGGAGCGCCGCGCGGAGGAGCTTTCGAAGGGCAACCAGCAGAAGGTCCAGTTCCTCGCCGCAGTCCTCCACGACCCCGACGTCCTCCTCATGGACGAGCCGTTCACCGGCCTGGACCCCGTCAACGTCGCGCTGCTGCGCGAGGCGTTCCTCGAGCTCCGCGATCGGGGCAAGACCCTGATCTTCTCGACACACCAGAT
>DATFPL010000117.1:0-7514 GCA_035264845.1 Candidatus Limnocylindrales bacterium
TTGGTCGTCGCCACGTTCCACGGTCGGTCGCCGGTCTCGGAGTTCGTGTCAGTGTGCAGGACCCCGCCTGGAGGAGCGGGTCCGGCACGTCGACGGCCGCGACACGATCGGGCTCTAGCCGGAAAGCCTCGCCGAAACGGCCGCGGCCGCCGTCGCGACGCGGCGACCAATCGCGGCACTGTCGGCCAGGACGGGGAACCGGTACGACGGGCCGTGGACATGGACGGCGCCGACTGCCGGGCCGGCCTCGCCCTCGACGGCCGCGGCGACGGAGTTGAGCCCCTCGGCGAACTCCTCGTGGACCCAGGCGTAGCCGCCGGCGCGGATGCGATCGAGACGTTCGCGGATCGCCGCCGGGTCCGTCACCGTTCGGTCGGTGAAGCGCTCCAGGGGCCGGGCGAGAAACGCGTCCAGGTCGCGAGGCGCCATGTGCGCCAGCACGACGAGCCCGGACGAGACCGCGTGGAGCGGGACGCGCGTGCCCGTCCAGTCGCGGATCCGGACCTCGTTCGCCGCCTCGACCTGGTCGACGTAGAGGACCGCCGCGCCGTCCGGCACGGACAGCCCCGCCGACTCGCGGAGCTCGGCCGCGAGCGCCTCGAGGTGCGGCCGGGCAACGGAAACGATGTCGCGGCCGCCGGCCAGCCCGGATGCCAGGATCCCGAGCCGCGTCCCGAGCCGGTACCGCGTCTCGCCCGGCACCTGCTCGACGGCCCCTTCCCGGGTCAGCGAACCGAGCAGACGCGCGACCGTGCTCTTCGGAAGCGCGACGCGGTCCGCGACGTCCGTTACGCCGCTCGGCCCGTCCGCAAGCGCGCCGAGGACGGCGAAGGCTCGCTCGATCGACTGGACTCTGGACATCGGCCTCTCGCTGGGCTACGCTCGGGCTCCGATCGTTCCACTATACGGCACCGTTCCGCATCGTGGAAAGGGCAGGCGGCCTCAGCAGGCTGATCGATCGGAGCGGGAGCGACAGGCGTGGCGGACGACCAGCTCGACGAGATCGACCTCTCGGCACTCGGCGACGACGAGCTTGCCGAGCAGATGCACAACGACCTGTACGACGGGATGAAGGACGAGATCGTCCAGGGGACGAGGATTCTCCTGTCGCGCGGCTGGACGGCAACCCGAGTTCTCGACGACGCGCTCGTGGCCGGGATGAAGATCGTCGGCATCGACTTCCGCGACGGGATCCTGTTCGTGCCGGAGGTCCTGCTCGCCGCGAACGCGATGAAGGCCGGCATGGAGATCCTTCGCCCGCTGCTCGCGGAGACGGGCGCTGAGCCGGTTGGCAAGGTCGTCATCGGGACGGTCAAGGGCGACATCCACGACATCGGCAAGAACCTCGTCGGGATGATGCTCGAGGGCGCGGGGTTCGAGGTCGTGGACCTCGGGATCAACACCGACGCCGAGAAGTTCATTGCCGCGCTCGAGCAGCACAAGCCGGACATCCTCGGCATGTCGGCGCTGCTGACGACGACGATGCCGTACATGAAGGTGGTCATCAACGCGCTCAAGGAGCGCGGGATGCGCGACGACTACATCGTGCTGGTCGGTGGCGCGCCGCTGAACGAGGAGTTCGGTGCGGCGATCGGCGCGGATGCGTACTGCCGCGACGCGGGCGTGGCCGCGGACATGGCGCGGCGGCTGATCGACGAGCGGCGTGCGCGCGTCGCCTGAGGGCGCAACGCCCCGCGTCCTGGTCGTCGGCTGCGGGGCGCTCGCGCGCGAGCTCGTCGCGTTGACCCGCGGGCTGCCGAACGTCGACATCACGTGCCTGCCGGCCACGCTCCACAACCGGCCCGGCGGCATCCCGGCCGCGGTTCGCGACCGGATCCGGCGCCGCCGCGCCGCGTATGACCGGGTCTTCGTCGCGTACGCCGACTGCGGCACGGGCGGCCTCCTCGACCACGTCATCGAGGAGGAGGGCGTCGAGCGGCTGCCCGGAGCGCACTGCTACGAGTTCTACGCGGGCCGGCCCGACTTCGCGCGGCTGACCGACGACGAGCCCGCGACCTTCTTCCTGACCGACTTCCTGACCCGGAACTTCGAGCGGCTCGTGTGGCGCGGGCTGGGTCTCGACCGGCACCCCGAGCTGCGCGACGACTACTTCCGCAACTACCGACGGCTCGTGTACCTCGCCCAGATCGACGATCCGGAGCTGGTCGCGACCGCGAGGCGCGCGGCGGCTCGGCTGGGCCTCGCGTTCGAGCACCGAAGCACGGGCTACGGCGAGCTCGGGACCGCGATCCTGGGCCTCGGTGCTCGTGCCACGAGCACATCCACAGCGATGAGCGCCCGCGCCGTCGTTCCCGCTCGCGCCACGAGCAGTGGCGACGTAACGAGCCGGATTTCGGTCGTTCCCGCTCGTGCGATGAGCATCCGCGACCGCCGACCGCGAGGATCGGTCGCACGTGCTCGTGGGGCGAGAACGGTGGCTGCCGGAGAGCGGCCCTGATGCCCGGCACGTTGACGGTCATCTGGTGGCGCGACATCCCTGCACAGGTCATCGCCAAGGATCGCCGCCGGGCGAGCAAGATCGTCCTCCATCCACGCTTCCAGGTCGCGATCGACCGCGCCGCCGAGAAGGCCGGCCGCAAGTCGATGGACGACTACATCGCCGAGTGGCGCAAGGTCCAGCGCGACTGTGGCGATGACCTCGAGGCCGCGGCAACGGAAGAGGCGAACCGCCTCGAAAAGGAATACACGAAGGAGCGCCTCGCGACCCTCGTCGCCTCGGGCGGTGTCGCCGAGGCGGAGGCCGCCAAGTGACCCGCACGATCGTCTCATCCGCGACCAAGGACGTCGTCATCGGCTGGGACCGGCCGTTCGTCATGATCGGCGAGCGGATCAACCCGACAGGTCGGAAGCTCCTCGCCGAGGAGATGAAGGCCGGCGACTTCAGCCGCGTCGAGCGCGACGCGATCGCCCAGGTCGAGGCCGGAGCGCAGATGCTCGACATCAACGCCGGCATCCCGCTTGCCGACGAGCCGGCGATCCTCGCGAAGACGATCCAGCTCGTCCAGTCGCTCGTCGACGTCCCGCTGTCGATCGACTCCTCGATCGTCGAGGCCCTCGAGGCGGGTCTCGCGGTCTACAAGGGCAAGCCGCTCCTCAACTCCGTGACCGGCGAGGAGGAGCGCCTCGAGCGCGTTCTGCCGCTGGTGAAGAAGTACGGCGCCGCGGTCATCGCCATCTCCAACGACGAGACCGGCATCAGCGAGGATCCCGACGTCCGGTTCGCCGTCGCGAAGCGGATCGTCGAGCGCGCCGCGGACCACGGCATCCCGCGCGCGGACGTGCTGGTCGACCCGCTCCTCATGCCAATCGGCGCGATGGCGACGGCCGGCCGCCAGGTCTTCACCATCCTCGGCCGGCTGCGCGACGAGCTCCGCGTGAATTCCAGCTGCGGCGCATCGAACGTGAGCTTCGGCCTGCCGAACCGCGAGGGGATCAACGGCGCCTTCCTGTCGATGGCGATCGCGAGCGGCCTGACCTCGGCGATCACCAACCCGATGTCGGAGGGCGTGAAGCACGCCGTCATGGCGGCGGATGTCCTGATGGGGAACGACCCCGAATGCGGCCGCTGGATCCGGACGTTCCGCGCCGTACCCGCGGAAGGCGAGCAGGGGCGTCGCGTGAATCGCCGCCGCGCCGGCCTGGGCGCGCCTGCCGCAGGCTGATCCAGGTTCAGCGATGACCGCCGCGGAGCCACTCGTCATCTTCACGCCGTCGGGCCGGCGCGGCCGCTTTCCCGAGGGCACGTCCGTCCTCGACGCGGCGCGGACGCTCGGCGTCGACATCGATTCGATCTGCGGTGGCCATGGGCTGTGCGGCCGGTGCCAGGTCGAGCAGGGCGTCGGCGAGTTCGCCAAGCATCAGATCACGTCGCTCCCCGATCACCTCTCGCCGCCGAGCGGCATCGAATTCGACTACCGCCGCCGTCGCGGGATGGCGCAGGGTCGGCGCCTCAGCTGCCGGACGCACATCCTGGGCGACGCCCTCATCGACGTCCCGCCGGACAGCCAGGTCCACCGCCAGGTCGTCCGCAAGGGGCTCGACGTTCGGACGTTCGTCGTCGATCCCGCCGTCCGTCTCCACTACGTCGAGGTCGAGCGACCGGAGCTCGCGTCGCCGTCCGGCGACCTCGCCCGCGTGTTCGAGGCCCTCGAGCGCGAGTGGAAGCTGACCGACCTCGAGGCCGACCTCGACGCGATCCGGAGCCTCCAGCCGGCGCTCGAGAAAGGCGATTACAAGGTCACTGTCGCGGTCCACGACGGCCGGTTTGTGACCGCGGTCTGGCCGGGACTCCACGAGAAGGCGTACGGCATTGCGATCGACGTCGGGTCGACGACCATCGCCGGCCACCTCGCCGATCTCAGCGACGGCTCGGTGCTCGCATCGAACGGCGTCATGAACCCGCAGATCCGGTTCGGCGAGGACCTGATGAGCCGCGTCTCGTACGCGATGATGCACGACGAGGGTGCCCGCGAGATGACGAAGGCCGTTCGCGCGGCGCTCAGCGGGCTCATCTCGGGGCTCGCCAAGCAGGCCGGCATCCGTGCCGACGAGATCCTCGAGCTCGCCGTCGTCGGGAACCCGATCATGCACCACCTCCTGCTGGGCATCGACCCGATTCCCCTCGGCTCGGCGCCGTTCGCGCTGGCGACGGACCGCGCCGTCCGAATTCGCGCCTCGGAGCTGAAGCTTCCGGCGCATCCCGGCGCACGGCTCTACGTCCTGCCGTGCATCGCCGGTCACGTCGGCGCCGACACGGCGGGCGTCATCCTCGCCGAGGCGCCGCACGAGCAGGCCGACGGCGTCAACCTCGTCGTCGACGTCGGGACGAACGCGGAGATCGTCCTCGGCAACCGCGACCGGCTGCTCGCCGCCTCGAGCCCGACCGGCCCCGCGTTCGAGGGCGCCCAGATCTCGTCGGGCCAGCGCGCCGCACCCGGCGCGATCGAGCGCGTCCGGATCGATCGCGACACACTCGAGCCTCGGTTCAAGGTCATCGGATCGGATCTCTGGTCGGACGAGCCGGGCTTCGAGGAGGCCGCTGCGAGCGGCGTCACGGGGATCTGCGGCTCCGGCATCGTCGAGGTCGTCGCCGAGCTGTTCCTCGCCGGCGTCATCACGGCCGACGGGATCGTCGACGGCTCGCTCGCTGCCCGTACGAAGCGCGTAGTCGCCGACGGCCGGACGTTCTCGTACGTCCTCCACGACGGCTCGCCGCGGATCTCGATCACCCAGAACGACGTCCGCGCGATCCAGCTTGCCAAGGCGGCGCTCTACGCGGGGATCCGCCTGCTGATGGACCACCTCCGCGTCGAGAGCGTCGATCGCATTCGGCTCGCCGGCGCGTTCGGCAGCCAGATCGATGTCGTCCACGCGACGATCCTGGGGCTCATCCCGGACTGCGACCTGTCGCGCGTCTCGTCGGCGGGGAACGCCGCCGGGACCGGCGCGCTCATCGCGCTACTCTCTGTCGCCGCGCGGCGGGAGATCGAGTCCGTCGTCCGGCGCGTCGAGAAGATCGAGACGGCGGTCGAGCCGCGGTTCCAGGAGCATTTCGTCGACGCCATGGCGTTCCCCCACCGAACGGCCGACTATCCGAATCTCCAGCGCGTCGTTTCGCTTCCGGCGCGCCGCGAGGCGGCCGGATCCGTGACCCGTAGCGAGCGCCGCCGCCGCCGCCCGACAGTGGCCGCGGCGAGGGAGGACGCATGACCGTCGAAGAAGCGCCGCGCCACCGTTCCGGTGGCCGTGCGGGTCGCCAGGCGGCTCGGCTGAATCGGGCCGTCGAGCGGCTGCCGTTCCTCACCAGGACGCTCGCGCCGTTCGAGGTCCTCGACGAGGAGGGCCTGTCGCTCATCGAGCACAACGCGGACACCATCCTCGAGGAGGTCGGGCTCGAGTTCCGTGGCGACGACGTCGCGATCGCGCTGCTCAAGGACGCCGGCGCGGACGTCGACGGCGTTCGGGTCCGGTTCCCGCGCGGGATGTGCCGCCAACTCATCCAGGCGACCGCGCCGCGCGAGTTCACGCAGTACGCGCGAAACGCCGCGAACAGCGTCCAGATCGGTGGCAACGCGACCGTCTTCGCGCCGAACTACGGCTCGCCGTTCGTCCGGGATCTCGACAACGGGCGCCGCTACGGGACGATCGAGGACTTCCGCAACTTCGTGAAGCTGGCCTACATGAGCCCGCACCTCCACCATTCGGGCGGGACGGTCTGCGAGCCGGTCGACGTGCCGGTCAACAAGCGGCACCTCGACATGGTCTATTCGCACATCCGCTACAGCGACAAGCCGTTCATGGGATCGGTCACGCATCCCGACCGCGCGCGGGACACCGTCGAGATGGCACGGCTGACGTTCGGCGAGGAGTTCGTCGACCGGAACGCGGTCGTCATCAGCCTGATCAACGCCAACTCGCCGCTCGTCTGGGACGGCACGATGCTGGGGGCGCTGCGGGCGTACGCCGAGGCGAACCAGGCGACGATCCTCACGCCGTTCATCCTCGCCGGCGCGATGGCCCCCGTGACGGCCGCCGCCGTGTGCGCGCAGACGCTCGCCGAGTCGATGGGCGGCATGACCCTCGCCCAACTCGTCCGGCCGGGCGCGCCGGTGGTGCTGGGAAGCTTTGCGAGCTCGATGTCGATGCAGTCCGGCGCGCCGACGTTCGGGACGCCGGAGCCCGCCCTCGTGCTCTACGCGATGGCCGCGCTCGCGCGGCGGCTCGGCGTTCCGTTCCGCTCCGGCGGCAGCCTCTGTGCGTCGAAGGTCGCGGACGCGCAGGCGGCGTACGAGTCCGCGGCGACGCTCCAGCCGACCGTGCTCGGTGGCGTCAACTTCGTCCTCCACGCCGCCGGCTGGCTGGAGGGCGGGCTCGCGTGTGGCTACGAGAAGTTCGTCATGGACGCCGACCAGTGCGGAATGATGGCCGTCTTCGTCCGCGGCATGGACCTGTCGGACAACGGCCAGGCGCTCGACGCGATCCGCGAAAACGGCCCGGGCCAGCACTTCCTGGGCACGGCGCACACGCTCGCGAACTTCGAGACCGCGTTCTATCGCTCCGAGATCGCCGACAACAACAGCTACGAGCAATGGCAGGAGGACGGCTCGCTCGACGCGGCCCAGCGTGCGAACAAGGTCTGGAAGCGGATGCTGGCGAGCTACGAGGCGCCGGCGCTCGACCCGGCCGTGGACGAAGCGCTGAGCGACTTCATCGCCCGCCGCAAGGCGTCGTTCCCGGATTCGGACGTCTAGCCCGTGTCCGTGAGCGCGGCGCTTCGACGGCGTACGGCGACGGCTGCGGCCGGGCGCGTCGGGCTCGCGCGGGCGCTCGCGGAGCCGACGTTCGAGCTGCTGCCGCTGAAGACCGCGGAGGCGCAGTCGGCGTTCGTACCGGCGGGCGCCTGGGTGTCGGTGACCGCGTCACCCGCGAAGGGTCTGGATGCGACGGTGGAGCTTGCCGTGTCGCTTCAGGCCCGCGGCTACCGCGCGATCCCG